>CAMBSA010000011.1 GCA_945869935.1 Bordetella parapertussis
TCACCGCAGGGAGGTCAGAGAACGCGGAGTAATCGACGCCTGGGTTAACCGGCATGTTGTCGGTGCCGGTCTTCTGGCTGACGACGAGCTGCGGCTTCTGCTGGCGCTGGGCAAGCGGAGCACCCAGCCCGGTCGCGACAACCGTTACGCGCAGTTCGTCGGTCATCGAATCGTCGTAGACGGCGCCGAGGATGATCGTGGCGTCTTCCGCCGCGAAACTGCGGATCGTATTCATGATCTCGCGGGTTTCCTTCATTTTCAGGCTTGACCGGTTAGCGGTGATGTTGACCAGTACGCCGCGCGCCCCCGATAGATTGACGCCTTCGAGCAGCGGGCTTGCGACGGCCTGTTCGGCCGACAGCCGCGCTCGATCGATCCCCGACGCGGAAGCAGACCCCATCATCGCCATACCCTGCTCTGCCATCACCGTACGAACGTCCTGGAAGTCCACGTTCACCAGGCCCGGAACGTTGATGATCTCGGATATGCCCGCGACCGCATTTTTGAGCACGTTGTCGGCCGCACCGAAAGCTTCTTCCATCGTCACGTCATCACCGAGAACCTCCTCGAGTTTCTCGTTGAGTATCACGATTACCGAGTCCACGTGCTGGGCGAGTTCCTCGATGCCCTGCTCGGCTGAGCGCAGCCGTTTGGCCCCCTCGAACGAGAACGGCTTGGTGACAACGGCCACAGTGAGAATTCCCATCTCCTTGGCAATCTCCGCAATGACGGGCGCGGCTCCGGTTCCGGTTCCTCCTCCCATCCCGGCGGTAATAAAGACCATGTGCGAGCCGCGCAATGCTTCAGCGATCTGCTCCCTCGCCTCGGTTGCGGCGGCTTTGCCTGCTTCAGGCTTGGCGCCTGCGCCGAGGCCGGTTGCACCGAGCTGGATGTTGATCTTCGATTTGCCACGCACCAGTGCCTGCGCATCGGTATTGGCCGCAATGAATTCCACGCCTGCCACGCCTGCCGAAATCATGTGATCGACCGCATTGCCACCCGCGCCGCCAACGCCGACGACTTTGATCACCGTTCCAGTGTGTTGAGGTTCCACGATTTCGAACATTTTTTATTGCCTCCTAGATGCGTGAGAAAACAGGCCGCCTGCCGGCCCACCGACAACGAATACACCCGCGAAGGAGTGTTCCCCTCCGCGAATCCGAAAAACAGATCTTCAGAAATTGCTCTGAAACCATTCTTTCATCCTCGCCATGACCTGCTTGAACGAACCACCCTGGCGCGCGAGCATCCCGCGCTCCATCTGTGAACGCCCCTCTAGCAACAAGCCGACCGCAGTGGCATAGCGAGGACTGCGCACAACGTCCGAGAGGCCGCCTGCGTAGCGGGGCACACCAAGACGAACCGGCATGTGAAAAATCTCTTCACCGAGTTCGACCATGCCTTGCATGACCGACGATCCTCCGGTCAGCACGATCCCTGACGAGAGCAACTCCTCATAGCCCGATTCCCGGAGCACCCGCTGCACGAGTGAATAGAGCTCCTCGATTCGTGGTTCCACCACCTCCGCGAGCACCTGCCTCGACAACTGGCGCGAGGGGCGGTCGCCCACGCCTGGAACATCGATCATTTCGTTCGGATCAGCCAGCTGGCGCAGCGCCACGCCGTGGCGGATCTTGAGTTCCTCCGCATCCTGCGTGGGTGTGCGCAAGGCCATCGCCACGTCATTGGTTATCTGGTCACCCGCAATCGGCACGACCGCGGTATGCCTGATCGCACCCTCGCGAAAAATCGCGATGTCGGTTGTGCCTCCGCCGATGTCCACCAGCGCCACGCCGAGCTCCTTTTCGTCTTCGGTCAGCACCGACAGGCTGGAGGCAAGGGGCTGAAGTATCAGGTCCGCCACATCAAGCCCGCAGCGGCGCACGCATTTGACGATGTTTTGCGCAGCGGAGACGGCACCGGTGACGATATGTACCTTTACCTCCAGGCGCACACCGCTCATCCCCAGCGGCTCGCGCACACCGTCCTGGCCATCAACGATGAATTCCTGCGTTAGGATATGAAGGACCTGCTGGTCAGTCGGAATCGGCATAGCACGCGCGGTCTCGATCGCACGCGATACGTCGATCGGCCCGACTTCCTTGTCCTTCACCGCGACCATCCCGGTGGAGTTGAAGCTCCTGATGTGACTACCGGCGATCCCGGTATAGACGCGCTGGATCTTGCAGTCCGCCATCAGCTCCGCCTCCTCGAGCGCCCGCTGAATAGCATTGACCGTCGACTCGATATTGACCACCACGCCCTTCTTCAATCCGCGTGATTCGTGGCTGCCCATCCCGATGACTTCCAGTCGGCCGTCTGGCCCCAGCTCAGCCACCATCGCAACGACTTTCGACGTTCCGATATCCAGCCCAACGATCAGGTTCTTGTTGTCGTTTTTCATGTCATCGATTCATTCTTGGAGAGCACGATTTCATACTTTCTTCCGGGTGCCTTTGCCCGCGTCCTCGCGTTCCACGCCCGGGACGCGCAGCGCAAAGCCGTTGGGATAGCGCAGGTCGACATAGTCCAGACGGCGCGAAAGTCGCGCGAGCGTTCGCGGATACACCTCGATAAACCGTGAGAGGCGATTGCTTGCGAGTTCCTTGTCCGAGTCCCGGCCGAGCTGAACGGACAAGCCGTTGGACAGCTTCAGGTGCCACGCATACCGCGCCGACAGCACGACTTCGCGCGGCTCCAGACCGATGGGAGCAAGCAGTTCCCGGTACTGCGCAAACGCCTTTGCGACTTCGCGCTCACTCCCCGAGGGCCCCCCGAACACAGGCAGCTCCGCCGTCGTGCGCCCGGAGAAGAGTTCGCCGTTGACATTCACCAGACGTGCATCTGCAAGCGAACCCCATCGTGCGAGCGGCCGGTGTTCCTCGATCACGATCTCGAGCCGGTCTGGCCAACGCCGCCGAACCTCGGCCCGGCGCACCCAGGGAATCGTCTCGAACATACCGCGAACCGAATCAAGGTCCAGCGTAAAAAACGTCCCGGACAAACGCCCGTCCAGCGCCTTTGCGACGTCGTCATAGCCGACATGCCTCGCATCACCGGATATCTGGATGACCCGCAAAGGAAATGCAGGCGAGCGAACCAGAGCCCTCAACGCGAAGAATGCGCACAAGGTGAGAACGAACAGGATCAATCCGTTTGACATCGAGTTCATCACTCGCGGATTACTCCACATGACCACCACCTTCCTGCATGCCGCACTCCGTGAGGCTCGCGGTCTCGAGAATCCGCAGGCAAAGATCACCAAAGGGAACGCCGGCGTGACGTGCTGCCATTGGCACAAGCGAATGGTCGGTCATGCCGGGCGACGTATTGATTTCAAGAAAGTACGGCTTGCCCGCGCGATCGAGCATCACGTCGACCCTGCCCCAGCCACGACAACCAATCGCGTTGAACGCGCGCAATGCTTCGCGCTGGATCGCCTGCTCAGCATCCGGCGGCAATCCGCAGGGAAGGATGTAGCGGGTGTCGTCGGCGACATACTTTGCGTGATAGTCGTAGAAATCGCGCGAGGTTTCGAGCCGTATCAGCGGCAAGGACATGTTGCCGAGGATTCCCGCGGTCAGTTCGCTGCCCTCGATGAACTGTTCGGCGATGATGAGGCAGTCGTATTTTGCCGCGAGGTCATAAGACGCAGGCAGATCGGCTGCATGTATTACCTTGCTCATCCCGATGGACGACCCTTCGTTCGCGGGCTTGACCATGATCGGAACCCCGAGCCGCTCTGCTACAGCCGCGAAATCCGTCCCGGCATGAAGCAGTTCGTACGCGGGTGTTGACACACCGGTCGCCTGCCACAGGAGCTTGGTCCTCCATTTGTCCATCGCGAGGCTGCTCGCCAGGACGCCCGACCCCGTATACGGAATTCCGAGCAGTTCGAGCATTCCCTGGATCGTTCCGTCCTCGCCGTAACGCCCGTGGAGAGCGATGAATACTCGGTCGAAATTCTCGCCCGCGAGTTCGGCCATCCCGCGCAGCCCCGGATCGAAAGGATGCGCATCCACGCCTTTACTGATCAGCGCGTCGAGGACCATGGCACCGCTTTTGAGGGACACCTCACGTTCTGCAGACCGCCCTCCCAGAAGCACCGCGACCTTGCCCAGGTTCATTCCGCCTCCCCGACAACCCGGACTTCAGGCACGAGGTCGACACCGAATTTCTCACGAACGGCCGACCTCGCATGCGCGATGAGGGCCTCGATATCGGATGCGCGAGCGACCCCGTCAGGGTTGACAATGAAGTTCGCGTGCTTCTCGGAAATCCTCGCGCCACCAATCGAAAATCCCTTGAGTCCGCACGCTTCAATCAGGCGCGCCGCATGATCACCTTCAGGATTCCGGAACACCGAGCCGGCATTCGGCAGGTTGAGCGGCTGGGACTCGATCCTCTTTGACAGCATGTCGCGTATCCGCGCCCGGGACGCGACTGCGTCGCCGCGCCGGAACCGGAATCCGACACCAACAAACCATTCCTCACGCGGCCTGGCCGGAACGCAATGCCGGTAGCCGAGATCGTAGTCCTGGCCCTGTCTCGTATGAAGTACTCCATGCCGATCCACGGTACGTACCCAGTCGACAAAGCTCCAGGTCTCCGAACCGTAGCAACCCGCGTTCATCGCAAGTGCTCCGCCGACAGTTCCCGGAACGCCCGCGAGGAATTCCGCACCTTCGAAGCCGTGTGTCGCGGCGAAGCGTGCAACCTTCGGACTCGCCACCCCGGCGTCCGCGACCAGCACTTCACCGTCAAAGCGCATGGTTCCGTGGCTGGTATGTATCAGGATCACCGTCCCCCGATATCCGCCATCGCGCACCAGGAAATTCGATCCCAGTCCGACAAAGCAGACTGGCTCCCCTTCAGGAAGTGAAGCGAGAAACATGCAGAGATCATCCGTGTCAGCCGGTACGTAGGCTCGCGCTGCCACGCCACCCGCCCGCCAGGAAACATGCCGTGCCATCGGCTCGTCCCGGAGAGATCGGCCACGAAGAAGACGCGTTTGTTCGGTCATGTTCATGCTCGTCCTGCACCGGATGCAGCACGAATGCCACTCGCCTCGACAACCCCGTCCTGATTGGCAAGTTGCGCGGGCACACCACCGATCGAACCCGCACCCATGATCACAACCACATCGCCCGGCCGAACCGCCTTACGTATCGCGGTGGCCATTTCCCTGACGTCTTCGACGAATATCGGCTCAACCTTGCCCGCGACTCGCACAGCTCTTGCGAGCGAGCGCCCGTCTGCGGCAACGATCGGCGTCTCGCCCGCGGGATAGACGTCGTTCAATACCAATGCATCGACGCTCGAAAGAACGCCGACGAAATCTTCGAACAGGTCGCGCGTCCGCGTATAGCGGTGCGGCTGGAATGCGAGCACCAGACGACGGCCAGGGAACGCACCTCGCGCCGCTTCCAGCGTTGCGCGCATTTCTGCCGGGTGATGCCCGTAGTCGTCAACGAGCGTGAACGTGCCGCCCTCCGTCCGCACTTCGCCCCAGCGCTGGAAGCGCCGACCGACGCCGCGAAACTCGCCCAGCGCCCGACGGACGGCATCGTCAGGAATTCCGATTTCGTCGGCAATTGCCACCGCGGCCAGTGCGTTCAGGACGTTGTGCCGTCCGGGAAGGTTCAGCGAAATATCAAGGGGAGATGACCCATCGCGCAGCGCTGTAAAGCTCATTTTTTCGCCGGCGACGACGTTCACCGCCCGCACCATCGCGTCCTCGCGGAATCCATAGGTGATCACCGGCTTGGACACCAGGGGTTGTATCTCGCGCACGTTCGCGTCGTCGATGCACAGGACGGCGCTGCCGTAGAAGGGCAGGTTCTGAAGGAAAGCGATGAACGCCTGCTTGAGCCTGGCGAAGTCGTGCTGGTAGGTCTCCATGTGATCCGCGTCGATGTTCGTGATGACCGCGATCACGGGCTGAAGATGCAGGAAGGAGGCATCGGATTCATCAGCCTCGACCACGATGAACTCGCCTGCGCCCAACCGGGCATTCGAAGCCGCTGCGGTCAGCCGACCACCGATCACGAATGTCGGATCAAAGCCCCCCTCGGCCAACACGCTCGCGACCAGGCTTGTGGTCGTGGTCTTGCCATGCGTACCCGCCACGGCGATGCCCTGCTTCAGCCGCATCAGTTCGGCAAGCATCAACGCACGCGGCACGACGGGGATCCGCCGTGTGCGGGCCGCGATCACCTCCGGGTTGTCGCTCTTTACAGCGGACGAAATCACGACGGCATCCGCATCAATGACATTGCCGGCCTCATGTCCGAGTACAACTCGGACACCGATGCCGGATAACCGCTCGGTGGCAGCGTTCGCAAACAGGTCCGACCCGCTCACCTGATAGCCGAGTGTCGCCAGCACCTCGGCAATGCCGCTCATGCCGGATCCACCGATCCCGACGAAATGTATGCGTTTGACCTTGTGCTTCATCGCGCCAGATCCATGCATACTTCTGCAACCTGCTCCGCCGCCTGTGGCATCGCAAGCGCGCGGGCCTTCCGTGCCATCACGGACAGGGCATCCCGCGTGAAGCCGGAAATCAGGGAAGCAAGCCGCTCCGGCGTCAGGTCCTGTTGCGAAAGAAGTATCGCAGCGCCCTCATCGGCGAGGTGCCGTGCGTTTCCCGTCTGGTGGTCATCCACCGCGAACGGGTACGGAATGAGGACGCTGGCCACGCCTGCGGCGGAAAGTTCGGAAACCGTGAGCGCTCCCGCCCTGCACACGACTACGTCGGCATCACGGTAGGCGGATGCCATGTCGTCAATGAACGGCACCGCACTCGCCGTTACGCCAGCTTCAAGGTAGAGCGACCTGAGACCGTCCACATGTTTCGCACCGGCCTGATGCGTTACCACCGGTCGGGACTCCCCCGGGAGCAAGGCGATCGCGTGCGGGACCACGTCATTAATCGGTTTCGCTCCAAGGCTGCCTCCGACCACGAGCAGGCGCAACGGACCGGTTCTGGACCCGTACCGAATGTCCGGAGGTGGCGACGCGACGATTTCCCTGCGGACCGGGTTCCCGACCACTTGCGCCTTGCGCAAGGCACCTGGAAACGCCGCGAGTACCCTGCTGGCGACCACGGCAAGAACACGGTTCGCGAGGCCCGCCACCGAATTCTGTTCATGAAGTACGAGCGGCCTTCCGAGCAGCCGTGCCATCACTCCACCAGGAAACGAGACGTAGCCACCGAGCCCAAGCACCACATCGGGCCGATGTTTATCGATCGCCCGCAGGCTTTGCCAGAAAGCACGCAGCAGGCGCAGTGGCAGCATCGCGATCGCAACAAAACCCTTGCCGCGAAGACCCGAAAAATCGATCAGTTCCATGGGATACCCGCGCGCAGACACCAGCTTCGCCTCCAGGCCTGCGCGACTGCCCAGCCAGATCACGCTCCAACCGAGTCCCCGCAGGTGATCGGCAACGGCAAGCCCCGGAAAAACGTGACCACCGGTTCCGCCGGCCATGATCATCAGCGTTCTCATGAACGCGCCTCCTGCAGGCAGAGACGAATGCGGTGTTTCATGCAGCCTCCCCCCGCATCAAGGCACGGTTTTCCCAGTCAACCCGCATGAGGATCGCGATCCCAACGCAATTGGCAAGAATTCCGCTGCCGCCGAAGCTCATCAGCGGAAGCGTGATTCCCTTGGTCGGTAGCACACCGAGATTCACGCCCATGTTGATCAGCGTCTGCACCCCCAGCCAAACACCAACACCCTGCGCAACAAGCGCTGCGTAGGGGCGTTCGAGAGATACCGCAAGTCTGCCGATCACAAACGCGCGGATCACGAGCCATGCAAACAGGCCGATCACGAGCATCACTCCGGCAAATCCGAGCTCCTCCCCAATCACTGCAAGCAAGAAATCGGTGTGCGCCCCCCACAGGTACTGGAGCTTCTCAACGCTCGCGCCTAGACCGACACCCAGCCACTCGCCCCGCCCGAAGGCAATCAGTGCGTGCGAAAGTTGATAGCCCTTGTCGTACGGATCCGCCCACGGATCCATGAATCCGATAATGCGTTGCAGGCGATAGGGGGAAGACATCACGAGACCCGAAAATCCCACGGCGAACAGCGCCAACAGGCCCACGAACCAGCGCGCATTCATGCCTCCCAGGAACAGTGCGCCGGTCGCAATGCAGGCAATCACCACAAATGCGCCGAAGTCCGGTTCACGCAAGAGCAACCAGCCGACGACCAGCATTACGCCAAGCATCGGCAACAGGCCTCGCTTGAAGCTGTGCATGTGTGCGGTCTTCCTCGCGGTGTAGTCCGCCGCATAGATCACCGTCGCGAGCTTCATCAGTTCAGAGGGCTGCAGATTTGCGACGCCAAGGCCGATCCAGCGACGGGAGCCGTTGACCTCTCGGCCAACTCCGGGCACAAGCACGAGCGCCAGCAGAACAACCGCGCCGAAAAACAACCACGGCGCGAATCGTTGCCAGACGCGGATCGGGACCTGGAACGCCAGCATCGCCGCGAGCGCAGCTACCAGAAGGAATGCGAGATGGCGGGTCAGGAAATACACCGAGCTTCCACCGGTTAAGCGACTCCCTTCGGCCATCGAAATCGAGGAGGAATAGACCATCACCAGACCGATCGCGAGAAGCAGGAGCACCGACCAGAGCAGCCCTTCGTCGAAATCCGAGGTCGAACCGCGGATGCCGTTTATCTGTCCGCTGCCAAGGATGCTAGTGGCCACGCTGGATCCTTTGCACCGCGCTTCGGAAGACTTCGGCGCGATGCAGATAGTCCCGATACATGTCGAAGCTTGCGCAGGCAGGGGACAAAAGAACCGCGTCGCCGGCTTTCGCCTCAACCGAAGCAATGGCGACCGCTTCGTCCATCGTGGTCGCGTAGCGGATATCGACGCCTGAACCGTCAATCGCCCGTTCGATCTCGGGCGCGTCACGACCGATCAGGACCACGCAACGCGCGGCTGCAGTCACCGCAGCCTTGAGCGGCGTGAAGTCCTGGGATTTTCCATCTCCTCCTGCGATCAGGACAACCTTTGAATCGTCAATGGCAAGTCCGCTCAGCGCAGCAACCGTCGAGCCGACATTGGTGCCCTTCGAGTCGTCGTACCAGCGAACACCACCATCCTCGCGCACGAGTTCCACGCGGTGCGGAAGACCCCGGAAGTCCTGGAGTGCAGCGAGCGATGGGGCGAGAGCGAGTCCTATCGCGCGCGCGATCGCAAGCGCTGCGAGCGCATTCGCCGCGTTATGCAAACCGGCAAGCTGCATGTCCGCGATTCGCATCAGGGGCGTCGTACCGCGGGCGAGCCAGATATCACCCGAAACGCGGACAAGCCCAAAGTCGGTGTCCCGCTCGGCGATCCCGAGCCCGAAGGTGATCGAGTCACGACCGAAACGCGACATGGCCAGGGTCCGCGGGTCGTCACGATTCAGAACTTGCACCCGCGCGTGTTCGAGAATCCTGGATTTCGCTGCCGCATACGGTTCGATCGATTCATACCGGTCGAGATGATCTTCGGTGACGTTCAGAACCGCCGCCGCGTCCGGTGCAAGCGATGAGGTCGTCTCGAGCTGGAAGCTCGACAACTCCAGCACCCAGGCCTCGGGCATAGCCCCGGCGGACTCCCGCCTTGCAAGCGCGCCCAGAATCGCCGGGCCGATGTTCCCCGCCACCTCGGTGTCCAGCGACGCGCGTTTGCACATCGCGCCTACAAGCGCCGTCACCGTGCTTTTCCCGTTGGTTCCGGTAATCGCGATGATTTTCGACGCGCATCCCTTGGTTGCCCGGGCGAATAATTCGACATCACCGATCACGGGAACGCCGGCGGAAATCGCGCCGGCGACTGCAGGCTCCGACAACGCGATTCCAGGGCTGATCGCTATCAGGTCAGCGGCGGCAAGGACGTCCGTCGAAAAACCGCCAAGGCGTATCTCGCACCCAGGCAGCGCGGCGCGAAGGGATACAAGCCCGGGCGGTGCGGGGCGGGTGTCGACCACGGTGACCTTCGCCCCGTGTGCATGTGCCCATTTCGCGGTCGACACACCCGTCTCTCCGAGGCCGAGCACCACGACATGCCTTCCCGCGAATCGGATCACGTCCAACTCGCCGAATCCGGTCGCGTGATTGTAGGCGCGGGCTGCATTTGCCATCAGCGAAGCTTCAGCGTCGAAAGACCGAACAGCACGAGCATCATGGTGATGATCCAGAATCGGACCACGACCTGAGTTTCCTTCCAGCCCGTCTCCTCGAAATGGTGATGCAGGGGTGCCATCCGGAGAATTCGCCGCCCCGTCCCGTACTTGCGCTTGGTGTATTTGAAATATGTGACCTGCACCATCACCGACAGCGTCTCGGCAACGAACACGCCCCCCATGATGAAGAGCACAATCTCCTGTCGAGTGATCACCGCCACGGTGCCAAGTGCTGCCCCGAGAGACAGTGCGCCAACGTCACCCATGAAAACTTCGGCGGGATAGGCGTTGAACCAGAGGAAACCAAGCCCCGCTCCTGCCAGTGCCGCGCAGAACACGAGCAACTCGCCCGATCCGGGAATGAACGGAAACAGCAGGTATTTGGAATGCACCGAATTGCCGACCACATAGGCGAATATGCCGAGCGCGCTGCCCACCATGACCGCGGGCATGATCGCGAGGCCGTCCAGGCCGTCAGTGAGATTGACGGCGTGGCTCGTGCCCACGATAACGAAATAGCTGAGCCCGATGAAACCAAAGACACCGAGCGGATAGGCGACGTTCTTGAAAAACGGAACAATCAGGTCCGCCTTGGGCGGCAGATTCATTTCGAATCCGCTGCGCATCCACGCCATGAAGAGCTCGAGAATTTGCTGATTGGACGGGACTGACACCGCGAACGCCAGGTAGACGGCCGCGACCAGTCCTATAAGCGATGACCAGAAGAATTTTGCTCCCGCCGACAAGCCTTTCGGATTGCGGTAGACGACCTTGCGATAGTCGTCCACCCACCCGATTGCGCCAAACCCGAAGGTCACCATCAGTACCACCCATACGAACCGGTTTTCGAGATCAGCCCAGAGCAGCGTGGTGATCAGGATCGCGATAAGCACCAATGCACCACCCATCGTCGGAGTGCCCGCCTTGGCGAGATGGCTCTGCGGACCGTCATCGCGGATTGCCTGGCCGATCTTGTAGGCAGTCAGTTTGCGAATGACGATCGGGCCCGCGATCAGCGAGATCGCAAGCGCCGTAAGGCACGCAAGTACGGCCCGCAGGGTTATGTAATTGAACACCGCGAACGCGCGAAACTCGGCGCTCAGCCATTGCGCCAGTTCTAGCAGCATGCAGCCCCCTCGAGACCCGCGACAACCCGTTCCATCCGCATGAACCGCGACCCCTTCACTAGAACCGTCGATGCGGCATTCAGAACACCGGCGATCGCCGGCGCCATCGCGTCCGCGCTGTCGAAATGCGTGGCGTCCCGCCCGAAAGCCGTGACCGATTCCCGCGCGAGCTCACCGACGGCAAACAGGCGTTCGATCCCGCTTTCCTTGGCGTATCGTCCGATCTCCGCGTGAAATTCGGCGCCTTTTGTGCCCACTTCACCCATGTCACCGAGCACCAGAACGCGCGGTCCGGGGGCGTGCGCGAGCACATCGATCGCAGCCCGTACCGAATCCGGGTTTGCGTTGTATGTGTCATCGAGCAGGGTGGCACCGCAGCGGCTGCGCTTTCTCTCCAGCCGACCCTTGACCGGACGAAAGGACTCCAGACCGATACGCACAGAGTCGAGACGGATTCCGGCAGCGAATGTCGCGGCCACGGCGGCAAGCGCGTTCCGGACATTGTGCTCACCGAACGCATGCAGGTTGATCTCCGCGGCCCCCTCGGGAAAATGCACGGAAACACGCGTCCCTTCGGGATGACTTTCGTAACTTCCCGTGACGGTCCCGGCTCGCAGACCGAAGTCAAACACGCGTAGTGCCCGACGACTCGCTACGTTGCGCCACAACTGCGCGCCCCCGTCGTCGGCATTGATCACCGCGACCGCTCCGGGTTCGAGGGACTCCAAAAGCGCCGCATGCTCGAGCGCAACGGCCTCCACCGAATGCATGAATTCCTGGTGTTCGCGTTGCGCGTTGTTGATCACACCGATCGTGGCCGCCGCCAGCGGGGCGAGTTCGCCGGTCTCTCCGGGGTGATTCATCCCGATTTCGACGACCGCGCAGGAATGATGCTCT
>CAMBSA010000012.1 GCA_945869935.1 Bordetella parapertussis
AACTCGCCATCAATTCGAACAAGAAACTCTATCAGCCGGCCGACCGCGCCCTTGTTGACCACAACGTCATTGAGAGCAAGGGTGGAAAAAATGGTCGCATCGCCGCGGACCACACGCGCCGATAGCATCGTGCGTTCCTCTACGCTGTACTCGCCATCGAGCACCCGCCCAAGGGTCTCCAACATCGTTCCTGCGGCGATGTCGGTCATGAAACCGAGCCGCCCGTGATTGATCCCGATCAGAGGGACGCCGTGCGCCGCCAGATGGCGCGCTGCGGAGAGCATGCTTCCATCGCCGCCCAGCACCACCGCAAGATCGCACTCGGATCCGATCTTCTCGTAGGACGACATCGGAAACCCGCTCACCCCGCAACTGTGCGCAGTGTCCTTCTCCATGCACACGCGGATGCCACGCGCAGCGAGAAACTCGCCAAGTTGCACGAGCGTGCCGGCGCTTGCGGGCGTGTTGTATCGACCTATCAGGGCGACGGACTTGAACGGGGCGGATCGGGACATTAATCTGGAATTAAATCAGAAAGTTGCGCACTGTACCAAACCGGGGCACATCATGGCACCTTGCGTGCAATCTTCTGTAGAATCGATTGCATGCTCGATAGACGCGCACAAATACTCCTGAAAACGCTGGTGGAACGCTACATCAGCGACGGCGAGCCTGTAGGATCACGATCCCTCTCCAAGTACTCCGGACTCGATCTCAGTCCTGCGACAATCCGCAATATCATGGCGGACCTTGAGGAACTCGGCTTCATCGCCAGTCCCCATACCTCCGCGGGCCGAATCCCGACTCCACGCGGATATCGCGTCTTCGTTGACACGCTGCTGAAAGTCAAGCCGCTGGAGCAGGTCGAAATCAACCGCCTCGAAGGCGAGTTGCATCCGGACCACCCGCAACGACTCATAAGTTCCGCATCCCAGTTGTTGTCGCAACTCACCCGCTTTGCAGGCGTCGTCGTCGCCCCCAAGCGCAAGGCGGCTGCGTTCCGGCATATCGAATTTCTCGCCCTGTCAGAGCGGCGCGTGCTTTTGATCATCGTCACACCCGATGGCGATGTTCAGAACCGGATTCTATTTACGGAAAAACATTACTCTCCCGCTGACCTGACCATGGCCGGCAACTTCCTCAACCAGAACTACGCCGGCCGCACCTTCGAGGAAATACGCCGCGGCCTGAACGACGACCTGAAGAAACTGCGCGAAGACATGACCCTGCTGATGAGCGCTGCGGTCGAGGCCGGGGACCGCGCGTTATCGGAGTCATCGGAGAGCTATGTAATTTCGGGCGAGAAAAACCTTCTCGACTCCACCGACCTGTCATCGAACATGGCGCGCCTTCGCGAACTGTTCGAACTGTTCGAACGCAAGACGCTGCTCCTGCAGATACTCGACAAGAGCAATCGCGCTCAGGGCGTTCAACTCTTCATCGGCGGCGAGTCCGGTATCGCCCCCCTGGACGAGTGCAGCGTCGTCACTGCGCCCTACGAGGTCGACGGCCAGATCGTCGGTACGGTCGGAGTCATCGGGCCGACGCGCATGGCGTATGAGCGCGTTATCCCGATCGTCGATATCACCGCAAAACTCCTCTCGAGCGCGTTCTCGCAGCATTAGAATCGCCCCGGCTTCCGGGAGGATTTTCCGGACCGTCCACTTTGCACGAACGCCCACACCATGCGATTTCTGCCTGAACCCGAACACCGCCATGGCTCTGGCGGAAAGATCGCCATCCTTCTGGTCAATCTCGGGACCCCCGACGCACCGTCAGCCGTTGCTGTACGCCGATACCTGAAGGAATTTCTCTCCGACCCCCGTGTGGTCGAAATTCCCCGACCGGTCTGGTGGCTGATCCTGAACGGCATCATCCTCAACGTCCGGCCTGCCGCAACCGCGAGGAAATACGCCCGGATCTGGCTGCCCGAAGGCTCGCCCCTGAAAGTGCACACCAATGACATGGCCAACGGCCTTGGGCGGTTGATCGCAACACCGGATGCCGACGTGATCGTTCGCTATGCGATGCGATACGGCAACCCTTCGATGGGCAACTCGCTCTCTGCCCTGAAGGCCGAAGGCGTGACGCGCATCCTCGTGCTCCCGCTCTATCCCCAGTACGCGGCTAGCACCACCGGCGCCGTGATGGACGCACTCGCCGCCTGGACTGCGCGAACACGAAACCTACCGGAACTCAGAATTGTGCGAGGTTTCCACGATCACCCCGCCTATATTTCTGCGCTGGCATCAAGCGTTCGCGAGCATTGGCAGACGCACGGGCAGCCGGACAAGTTGCTCATGAGCTTTCACGGCCTGCCGAAGTACACGCTGGACAAGGGCGATCCGTACCACTGCGAGTGCCACAAGACCGCCCGACTGCTCGCCGAAGTGCTCGAATTACGGCCGGAGCAGTGGCAAATCGCTTTCCAGTCAAGGTTCGGACGCGCCGAATGGCTTCAGCCTTATGCAACTGAAGTCCTGCGCAAACTCGGCGAAGCCGGAACCGGGCGCGTGGACGTCATCTGCCCGGGATTTCCGTCAGATTGCCTGGAGACCCTCGAGGAACTCGGGATCGAGGGACGCGAAATTTTCATCGGCGCGGGCGGCCGTGACTACGGACTGATCCCCTGCCTGAATTCGAGCGACGCATGGATCGCAGCCTTGGCGGCCATTGCAGCCAATCACACGGGAGGATGGGAAGCGCCGACCAAGGCAGACCTCGCGGAGTCCGCCCGTCGCGCGCGCGAACTCGGCGCCTCGAACTAGCCGCAGGGACAGGCCCGATCCGGGGCTCGGGTAAAAAAATCGACGGGCAGGGCTTGAAACCCAGTAAGCCGCCCCAAACTGAGCAGGATTCTTGAGTCAAGCCGGAGCCAGTGTCCCCATGCACGACGAACACCCCTCCCCCTCGGGCAGCAAGCCGGAAAATAACGCAGCCACGGCTGCACCGCAGGCCGACGCCGGCCAGACCAAGGAAAGCATGCCGAGCCTTGAGGAACTGCTCCGCAAGGCAGAACTCGATGCGCAGGAGCATCACGATGCCTGGCTGCGGGCGAAGGCGGAAGCGGAGAACGTCCGCAAGCGCGCTCAGGCAGACGTCATCAATGCGCAGAAATTCGCACTCGAATCCTTTGCCAAGGCCTTGCTGCCGGTCCGGGACAGCCTTGAGGCCGCGCTCGCCGTCGAAAACACCGCCACCGTCGACGCGATGAAAAGCGGTATCGAACTTACGCTCAAGCAACTGGTGGCGGTGTTCGAGAAGGAGCGGATAGCCGAACTCAACCCCGCCGGGGAAAAGTTCGACCCGCACAAACACCAGGCAATCAGCGCTCTGCCCTCGGACAAGGAACCCAACACCGTGCTCAACGTCCTGCAGAAAGGGTATGCGCTGAACGACCGCGTGATCCGCCCGGCGCTGGTCACGGTCGCCAAGGCGAAGGACGCTTGAACTGGGGCATGGCCACCCCCACATTCATAACAAGGTTGTTTGGCAACGAATTGAAACTCCTGCAAAAACGCTCGAAACAGCTTGCAACGGGCGCTTGAGCAATCATCAAAGGAAAGAACATGGGAAAAATCATCGGAATTGACCTGGGGACCACGAACTCGTGCGTCGCAATCATGGAGGGCGGCAAACCCAAGGTGATCGAAAACTCCGAAGGTGCGCGTACCACGCCCTCGATCGTCGCCTACATGGACGACGGCGAAGTCCTCACCGGCGCGCCGGCCAAGCGCCAGGCGGTGACCAACCCGAAAAACACCCTGCACTCGGTGAAGCGGCTCATAGGCCGGAAATTCACCGACAAGGAGGTGCAGAAGTCGATCGAATTCGTGCCCTACACGATCGCGGCCGCCCCGAACGGCGACGCATGGGTCGAAGTGCGCGGCAAGAAGATGGCGCCCCCGGAAATTTCCGCGCAGGTGCTGGTCAAGATGAAAAAGACCGCCGAGGACTACCTAGGCGAAGAGGTGACCGAGGCAGTCATCACAGTGCCGGCCTACTTCAACGACTCCCAGCGCCAGGCCACCAAGGACGCGGGCCGTATTGCCGGACTCGAAGTCAAGCGCATCATCAACGAGCCGACCGCGGCCGCGCTCGCCTTTGGCATGGACAAGGCCGCCGGCAAGGACCGAAAAATCGCCGTGTACGACCTCGGCGGTGGCACCTTTGACATCTCGATCATCGAGATCGCCGACGTGGAAGGCGAAAAACAGTTCGAAGTACTCGCGACCAACGGCGACACCTTCCTTGGCGGCGAGGACTTCGACCATCGCGTAATCGACTACATCTGCGACGAGTTCAAGAAGGAACAGGGCATCGACCTTCGCAAGGACGTGCTCGCGCTGCAGCGCCTCAAGGAAGCGGCGGAAAAGGCGAAGATCGAGCTGTCATCCTCGCAGCAGACCGAGGTGAACCTGCCCTACGTCACCGCCGACGCATCCGGACCGAAACACCTCGCGCTCAAGATCACCCGCGCGAAATTCGAGTCGCTTGTCGAGGATCTTGTCACCCGCACGATCGATCCCTGCCGCACGGCGCTCAAGGACGCGGGCCTCAAGGTGTCCGACATCGACGACATAATTCTCGTCGGCGGCATGACCCGCATGCCCAAGGTACAGGACGTGGTTCGCGATTTCTTCGGCAAGGATCCGCGCCGCGATGTGAATCCCGACGAGGCGGTCGCCGTCGGCGCATCCATCCAGGGCGGCGTGCTCAAGGGCGACGTCAAGGACGTGCTGCTGCTCGACGTGACGCCGCTGTCGCTCGGCATCGAGACACTCGGTGGCGTGATGACCAAGCTCATCCAGAAGAACACCACCATTCCGACCAAGGCGCAGCAGGTGTTCTCCACCGCCGATGACAACCAGACCGCGGTCACCATCCAGGCGCTGCAGGGCGAGCGGGAAATGGCGCGCGACAACAAGTCGCTCGGCCAGTTCAACCTCGAAGGCATTCCGCCGTCCTCCCGCGGCACGCCGCAGATCGAGGTGGCGTTCGACATCGACGCCAACGGCATCCTGCACGTGTCGGCCAAGGACAAGGCCACCGGCAAGGAAAACAAGATCACCATCAAAGCGAACTCCGGCCTGTCCGAGGACGAAATCAAGAGCATGGTGAACGACGCCGAAGCGCATGCCGCCGAGGACAAGAAACTTCGCGAGATGGTCGACACCCGCAACCAGTGCGACGCACTGGTGTACTCGGTTCAGAAATCGCTCAAGGAACATGGCGACAAGCTGAGCCCCGAGGAAAAGACCAAGATTGAGGCCGCAATCAAGGACGCCGAGGAAGCGCTCAAGGGCGAAGACAAGGAGGCGATCGATGCCAAGTCGATGGCTCTGTCCGAAGCCGCCCAGAAGCTCGGCGAGAAGATGTACGCCGATGCGGCGGCTGCGGCCGGCGCCGGCCCCGGTGCGGATGCTGCGGGCGGCGGCAAGGCCGATGGCAAGAAAGAGGATGACGGCAACGTGGTAGATGCCGAATTCACCGAGGTCAAGGACAAGAAGTAAATCACGATCCGCATCGGAAACCGGCCCGGGGGGTGAGGAGTAATATCCTCGCCCCTCTGTCGTTTCCGCGCTGCTGATTTCGCCCCGCACAATTTCGATCCACAGTCCGAACTACACCGCACCCAACCATGGCCAAACGCGATTTCTACGAAGTCCTGAGCGTCAGCAGGGACGCTGATGACGATGCAATCAAGAAGGCGTACCGCCGGCTTGCGATGAAACATCATCCGGACCGCAATCCTGACGATAAATCAGCCGAAGAGAAGTTCAAGGAAGCGAAGGAAGCCTACGAGATCCTGTCCGACGCAAACAAGCGCGCAGCCTACGATCAACATGGGCATGCAGGGGTCGATCCATCGATGGGCGGAGCCGGCGGCGCCGGCTTTGCGAATTTTACCGACGCATTCGGCGACATCTTCGGCGACATCTTCGGCGGCGGCGGCGGGCGTGGCCGTGGCCGCAGCAATGTCTATCGCGGCGCGGACCTTCGCTACAACCTTGAAATCACGCTTGAGCAGGCAGCTCACGGCACCGAATCCCGGATCCGAATCCCGACCTACGAGGCCTGCACAACCTGTAACGGCAGTGGCGCGAAACCCGGAACCAAACCGAGCACCTGCGGCACCTGCCAGGGTCACGGGCAAGTTCGCCTGCAACAGGGCTTCTTCTCCGTCCAGCAGACCTGCCCGAAGTGCCATGGAACCGGCAAGACCATCGGTGATCCCTGCAACACCTGTTCGGGACAAGGCAAGATCAAGAAGCAGAAAACGCTCTCTGTCAAGATTCCCGGCGGCGTCGACGAAGGCGATCGCATCCGCCTCACCGGCGAAGGCGAACCCGGCGTAAACGGCGGTCCGCCCGGCGATCTTTATGTGCAGCTCCACATCAAGGAACACGCCGTTTTCCAGCGCGAAGGCAACGACCTGCACTGCGAGATGCCGATCAGTTTCGCCACTGCGGCGCTTGGCGGCGAAATCAATATCCCCACCCTCGATGGCTCGGCCTCCATCAAGGTTCCCACGGAGACTCAGAGCGGCAAGGTCTTCCGGTTGCGCGGCAAGGGCATCAAGAGCGTGCGCAGTCATGAAACCGGGGACCTGATGTGCCACGTCATCCTCGAGACGCCGGAGAAGCTTACCGAACGCCAGAAGGAACTGTTGCGCGAGTTCGACGCGATCAGCCTGAATGACGCCGAACGCCACAGCCCGCGCGCCAAGTCCTGGATGGACAAGGTCAAGGAGTTTTTCGGCAGCTAGTGCCCCGCGCGGGTGGTTGAGCGCGCGCTGGACCCGTGGTACTTCAGCACCTCGGGGTCCACTGTCGGCGGTGTCTGCACCACGTCCTGCGGTTCGTTCGTGAACGGCGCCTTCGCCGGATCAGGCGCGCCCTATGCCTCGGGCGCCTACCGGATCACGCCGCCCAGCGACACCGTCAACGGCGTGGCAATTTTCAAGAAGCAGTAGACGAAGCGCGGCAGGCCTTGCGCCTGCCGCATCGCGGTTCGCCTCAGACGCGCTTCCAGCGCGTCCCCTGCAGCGTGTCCTCGAGCACAATGCCCGCGTCGAGCAATTCCTTGCGCAGCCGGTCGGCCTCGGCGTAATTCTTCGCCTTTTTCGCAGCGTTGCGCGCTTCGATTCTGGATTCGATGTCCGCATCGCCGCTGGAACTCCCGGCGCCGGTTCCTGCCTGGAAATATGCGGACGACTCACGCCCGAGCAGACCGATCATCGCCCCCAGCGCGCGCAGCTGCCGCGCAAGCGCCGCGTCCTTCGTGCGGTTCGCCGCGTTGGCGAGATCGAACAGCACCGCAACCGCCTCGGGCGTGTTGAAGTCGTCGTCCATTGCCTCGCGAAACCGCGTCGCGTGCGGCTCGTCCCAGTCCACTTCTGCCGCAAGCGGTGCGCCGTCGAGCGCGGTGTAGAGCCGCGCAAGCGCGGCGCGTGCGTCGTCGAGGTGCGCATCCGAATAATTGAGCGGACTGCGGTAATGCGCGCGAAGGATGAAAAAGCGCACCACCTCCGCGTCATAGCTCTTCAGTATTTCGCGAATGGTGAAGAAGTTGCCGAGAGACTTGGACATCTTCTCGTTGTCCACGCGCACGAAGCCGTTGTGCATCCAGGTGTTCACGAAGTGCTCGACGCCCGCGCCTTCGGACTGCGCGATCTCGTTCTCGTGATGCGGGAACTGCAGGTCCTGTCCGCCGCCGTGGATGTCGAAGTGCGCACCGAGCAGCTTGGTGCCCATCGCGGAACACTCGATATGCCAGCCCGGCCGGCCCGCGCCCCAGGGCGATTTCCAGAAGGGCTCGCCCTCCTTCGCCTTTTTCCAGAGAACGAAATCCAGCGGATCCTGCTTTCCCTGGTCCACGTCCACGCGCTCGCCCGCGCGCAGGTCCTCGAGCGACTTGCCTGAAAGTTTTCCATACCCGGGGAACTTCCTCACCGAGTAGTTCACGTCACCGCCCTGCGCCTCGTAGGCAAGGCCATTGCCGATGAGCTTGCCGATCATCGACTGCATCTCTTCGATGTAATCGGTCGCGCGTGGTTCGGCGTCGGGCTTTTGCACGCCGAGCGCCGCCGCATCCTCGTCCATCGCGCGGATGAACCGCTCGGTGAGCTGCGAGAAGGTCTCGTTGTTCTCGATCGCGCGCTTGATTATCTTGTCGTCGATATCGGTGATGTTGCGCACATAGGTGAGCTGGTAGCCGCTTGCGCGCAGCCAGCGCTGCACCACATCGAACACCACCATCACCCGCGCATGGCCGAGATGACAGAAGTCGTAGACCGTCATGCCGCAGACATACATGGCCACGCGCGGAGGCGCGATCGGGACGAAGGTTTCTTTTGCCCGCGTCAGGGTGTTATAGATTCTGAGCATGCCGAAGGAGCGGAAGCAGACGTTGGAACAGGGGTTGAACGGGGCCTGGATCAGGGCCGGATTCCGCGGCCGGCGCGGGTACGTCCGCCGGCGGCAAAAAAGCTTGGGCAACTTGACAGGAAACCCGCAAAAACTATTGATTATTGTGGATTTTGCGGTGATCTTGCTACAATGCTCGGATGCCTAAAACATGCCGGGAAGTATAGCACGATGGCCCGTTTCCCTTCGCTTCTCGCCGCGCTTCTCACCGCCTCCACGGCGTTCCTGTTGTCTGCCGGCGCTGTGCACGCCGATGAACTCCAGAACATCGGCAAACTCCTCAAGCAGGGCCAGCAGGCGCAGGCGCTCGAACGCGTCAATCAGTATCTCGCGCAAAAACCGAAGGACGCGCAGGGCCGGTTTCTCAAGGGCCTGATCCTCACCGAACAGAACAAGGCGGCTGATGCGATCGACGTCTTCACCAAACTCACCCAGGATTACCCCGAGCTTCCCGAGCCGTACAACAATCTCGCGGTGCTCTACGCGGCGCAGGGGCAGTACGAAAAAGCGCGCCAGTCGCTCGAGATGTCCATCCGCACGCACCCAGCCTATGCCACCGCCTACGAAAACCTCGGCGATGTGTACACCAAGCTCGCAAGCCAGGCGTACGACAAGGCCCTGCAACTCGACTCCGGTAACGCCGGTGCGCAGTCCAAACTCGCCCTGATCCGCGATCTGATCGGCGGGCGCGGCCAGCAACGCCCGACAGCGAGCACTTCGGGCGGCCGCATCAACGAGCAGCAGCGTCCCGGTCCGACCGTGGTTGCCTCCGCGCAGAAGGCGGCCGCTCCCGCTGCTCCGGCGGCCGCACCAGCGGCTCCGGCCGCTGCGCCTGCGGCTTCCGCCACACCACCCGCGACCGAAGCCAAATCCGCGAAAGCCCCGGAGAAGGCCGCCGAACCAAAGACCGGCAATGACGACGTCGTCAAGGCAGTTCGCGCATGGGCCGCGGCATGGGCATCAAAGGACGTGAACGGCTATCTCGCGCATTACGCAAAGGAATTCAAAGCACCCAAGGGCGAATCCCGCGCCGACTGGGAAAAGGGTCGTCGCCAACGGATCATGGCGCCGAAAAAAATCGAAGTCGGCGTCGAATCCCCGAAGGTCCGGATGATCGATGACACGCACGCCACGGTGACCTTCCGCCAGAACTACCTTTCGGATTCGCTCAGCATCTCCAGCACCAAGACGCTGAGTCTTGTTCGAGTCAACGACCGCTGGCTCATCCGCGAGGAGCGGGTCGGAAGCTGATGGGCCGGATACTCTCCGCTCTCCTTGCCGTACTGGCAGTCTCCTTCGCCACGGCCCTCGTTCTGTCCGTCCCGCCGGCGGTCCCCTCGGCGACCGCGAAGTCCGCCTCGCGTTCTTCGCAAACCGGCGGCACGCCCGAAGCCAAGCTCTCCGCAGTATTCGAGGAAATCGGCCGGCAGCGCTTTGACACCGCCCTCGACCAAGTCGACAAGTTGCTAGCCGAGCATCCGAACTTCCGGCTCGCACACCTGATCCGCGGCGACCTGTTGCTGGCCCGCACCCGACCCTTGTCAACGATGGGCAATGCGCCCAACGCTCCGGTCGAGCGCATGTCCGACCTGCGCGCGGAAGCGATCGCCCGGCTGCGCGGCTATCGTGAAAAGCCGGGCAGCGAAAAGCTTCCGCGCTACCTGTTACAGATGCGTCCCGACCAGGAATACGCGGTGGTGGTTGACACCGGCCGCTCGCGGCTCTACCTGTACCGCAACGACCGCGGCCGCCCCCGGCTGGTATCGGACTATTACGTAAGCTCGGGCAAGCGCGGCTCGCAAAAGACCCGCGAGGGTGACCAGAAAACGCCGGTCGGCGTGTACCACGTCACCTCCAGCCTGCCTCGCGCCAAGCTCACCGACTTCTACGGATCTGGCGCCTTCCCCATCAACTACCCGAACGAATGGGACCGTCGCCAGGGCCGCAACGGGCACGGCATCTGGCTGCACGGCACACCCTCGGACACCTATAGCCGTCCGCCGCGTGCAAGCGATGGCTGCGTCGTGCTCACCAACGGCGACCTCGACCTCGTCGCCAAGACCATCCAGGTCGGTGTCACCCCGGTGGTCATCAGCGACGAAATTCAGTGGGTATCCACCGACGCGTGGACGAGCGAACGCCAGCAGTTCGCCAACCAGATCGACCAGTGGCGCCGCGACTGGGAAAGCCGGGACACCGCGAAATACCTGGCCCACTACTCGAAGGACTTCCGCTCGGGCAACGACACCCTCGCCCACTGGCGCGACCAGAAGGAACGCGTCAACACCGGCAAGACCTGGATCAAGGTGAAGCTCGGCGAGCTGTCCTTCTTTCGCAGCCCCGGCAAGGAAGACCTGATGGTCGTCACCTTCGAGCAGGAATACCGCTCGAACAACCTCAACAACGTCATGAAGAAGCGCCAGTACTGGATGCGCGAAGGCAATGCCTGGCGCATCGTGTCCGAAGGCGCCGCCTGATCCGGCACCGCCGTGATTTTTTTCACTTCAAAGGAAACCCCATGAAACACCTGATCGCCTTCGTCGCGGCGTGCGCAGCCGCGCTCAGTTTCGCCGGCAGTGCCACCGCGCAGCAAAATCCGAAAGTGGAAGTGAAGACCAGCCGCGGCACGCTGCAGATCGAGCTCTTTGCCGACAAGGCACCCAAGACAGTGGCCAACTTCCTGCAGTACGTGGAGAGCGGCCACTACAAGGGCACGATCTTCCACCGCGTGATCGACGGCTTCATGATCCAGGGCGGCGGCTTTGACCGCGACATGCGCGAGAAAAAGACCCGCGACCCGATCCAGAACGAAGCCGGCAACGGCCTGAAGAACACCGTGGGCACGCTCGCGATGGCGCGCACGCCCAACCCGCACTCGGCAAGCGCCCAGTTCTTCATCAACCTGAAGGAAAACGACTTCCTCAACTATCGCGAAGCCACCAACCAGGGCTACGGCTACGCGGTATTCGGCAAGATCACCCAGGGCATGGATGTCGTCAACACCATCGCCAAGGTCTCAACCGCCAGCGCCGGCCCGCATCAGGACGTGCCGCGCGAACCGATCGTCATCGAATCCGTCACCCTCATCAAAGGAAAATGATCCCATGATCCGTCTGCACACCAACCACGGCGCAATCGACATCGAACTCGACGCCGCCCACGCCCCGATCAGCGCGAAGAACTTCACCGACTACGTTGAAAGCGGCCACTACGCCAACACCGTGTTCCACCGCGTGATCTCGGGCTTCATGGTCCAGGGCGGCGGCTTCGAGCCGGGCATGAACCAGAAACCCACCCAAGCCAACATCAAGAACGAAGCCAACAACGGGCTTAAGAACGACAAGTACACCGTCGCGATGGCGCGCACCCCCGATCCGCATTCGGCGAGTTCGCAGTTCTTCATCAACGTGAAGAACAACGACTTCCTCAACTTCAGAAGCGAAACCCCCGATGGCTGGGGTTACTGCGTGTTCGGCAAGGTCGTGGCCGGCCAGGACGTGGTCGACAAGATCACCGCCGTTCGCACCGGCCGCAAGGATTTTCACGATGACGTGCCGCTCGACGATGTGCTGATCGAGCGCGCGGAAGTCATCTAGGCCAGGTCTTCGGAACCCACGGGCGCAAAAGGCCACACCATCCGAATGCGCCCGTCGCTGTTCGTCTCCGACCTTCATCTCAGCCCCGTGCGGGCGGGCATGACCGAGGCCTTCGGGCGCCTGCTCGAAGGGCCGGCGTTGCAGTCGGAGGCCGTCTATATCCTGGG
>CAMBSA010000013.1 GCA_945869935.1 Bordetella parapertussis
AGGTTTTCCGCGCGAATCGTTCCGCGGTGAAACTCCGCGATCAGCCGCGCGACATAAAGGCCCAGGCCAAGATGCGGCGCCACGGCGGCGCCCTCCTTGCGGGCAGACACCATCGAATTGAACAGGCGCCCCTGCAGTTCCTCGGGCAGGAGCGGGCCCTTGTTTGCGACCGACAATTCCACCGCATCGCCCGCGTTGGCGATCGTAATTGCGATGGGCGATTCCGCCGGCGAGAAGTCGGCGGCGTTGGCCACCAGCTTGTCCAGCAGTTGCGCGAGAAGATCCGGCGATCCGTCGATGACGATGCCGGATTCGGCGCTCTCCAGGTCGATGCGGTGCTGCGGGTAGGCAAGCCGATAGCCGTTGACGCAGCCCGTAACCACCGCATTCAGATCGAAGTGCTCCCGTTCAGCGGTCTGCAGGCTCGCCTCCAGCCGCGTCGCCTCGGTCATCCGGTTGAGGATCGTGGACAGCCGAGCGAGCCCTTCTTCCGCGCGCTCGACGTAGGGACGCGCTTCTTCTGATGAACGCGCGAGCTTGAGGTTCTCCAGCGACGAGCGCACCACCGCGACCGGGGTGCGCAGTTCGTGCGAGAGCCGGCTGGCGAGCGTCTCGAGATAGGCGTTGTGCTGGGCAAGCCGCGCAAGCATCGCGGAGAAGCTGCGCGACAGGTCGCCGATCTCGTCCGATTCGTCCGCGGCCGCGAGCCGCGCCGCCACGCGTTCCTGAGCCGCGCTTGTGAGCCGCCCACGCGCGTCGATGGCACCTTCGGCTTCGTCGCGCAAGGCGCGGATACGGCTGGAGATACGCGTGGCGAACCAGCCGAGCACCGCCGCAGCAAGCGCGAACACGGTGAGCGTAATCAGCACCAGGCGCTCAAGCGCCCGCGTTCGCACCGAGAGGATTGCGTTGGTGGTTTCCTCCGCCACCACCGCGCCGACAACGCGGTCGCCCGCCCAGATCGGGTGCGCTGCCGACACCACCACCGCGCGATTGTCGGCGGTGCGACGCACGCGCGTCGCGGGCGAGCCCTGGATCGCCTGCGCGATTTCCTTGCCGGTGGCGAGCACGTCCTCCGGACGCGCATCGTCGAAGTTTTCGTTTGGCGACTGCAGCAGCCAGCCGAGTGCACGCGACGCCATACCCATGTCACCGTCGGGCTCCGGCGCACGCGCGAGCTTGCCGGCGAGCGCGAGCACGCGGTAGTCGCGATTCACCACCCATAGCCGCGCGGTGGAGCGTTGTACGCCGCGCAGGATCGCGTCGATCTCCACTGCGCCGGCGGCAGGCGGTGGCTCGGATTCGCGACCGAGTACATCACCCGAGGGGGCTGTCGCATCCGCTGGCGGCGCAGTCTCCCCTCGCTCCGCGGCAAGGCGGCGAAGTTCTTCTTCCGCCTGGCGCCTGAGTTCGGTGTCCCGCAGTTCTGTACCCACGAGCGGTTGCAGTTGCATGAGTTGCGGCCGGTCGTGCAGGGCAGTGGACACTGCTCGCGCGGTGGCAAGCAGCGTCTGCTCCTGGCCTTCGAGCAGGAAGCGCTCCATTTCACGCACATAGTTCCAGCCCGCCCAAGGCAGGGCGAGCAGAACCAGCGACACCAGCGCAAGCTTGGTGCGAAGGTTGAAGCCGGGAAGGCGCCGCGACATGAGGGACTTCAGCGTTGCATGGGGGAAGATGACATGGGGAGCATCACGGACTAGGGTAACAGTGCGTTGCCGTAAAATGCCGCAGTACGCCGAACACGAAAGTCGACGCCATGCTCCTGCTCTGCTTGTCCCACAGCCCGCTGATGCTGAGCGGCATCGAAGCCACCGATCCGGCGAAGCACGAGGCGTTCTACGCCGGTGTGGCCGACTGCGCGAAGGCGCTCGCCGACTACCGGCCCGATCTTCTGGTGGTGTTCGGGCCGGATCATTTCAACGGCCTGTTCTACGACCTGATGCCTTCTTTCTGCATCGGCGTGGAGGCCGAAAGCACGCGCGACTGGGACCTGCCCCCGGGCAGGCTGAACGTGCCGAAGGAACTCGCACTTGCCTGCGTGCGCCATGTGCATCGTGCCGGCATCGATTCTGCTGTGTCCTATCGGATGAAGGTGGACCACGGTACAACCATCCCGCTGCACAAGCTCACCGGCGGGCTCGACCGCTATCCGGTGCTGCCGGTGGTGATCAACTGTGCCGCCGATCCGCGCCCGGATTTTCGCCGCGTGAGACTGCTGGGCGAAGCAGTCGGGAAATTTCTTTCCACGCTCGAGGGCAAGCGTATCGCGATCATCGGCTCGGGCGGCCTGTCGCACGATCCGCCGACGCCACGCATCGGCAACGCGCCGAAGGAGATCGCCGACCGGCTGATCGACCGTCGCACGCTGAGCAAAGCCGACTACGACACGCAGCAGGGTCGCGTGATCGAAGCCTGCCGGGTGCTCGCGCGCGGCGGTGCGTCGATGCTGCCGCCGAGCCGCGACTGGGACCGCCGATTTCTCACCCCGCTGCTCGCACAAAAGCTCGAAGCCTTCGACGACTGGAGCGATACGGACGTCGATCGCGAGGCTGGCTTTGGCGGACACGAGGTGCGATGCTGGGTCGCGGCGTTCGCGGCAATGCGGGCCACGGGTGCGTTCTCCTCCACCGAGCACTTTCACGCGATGATCCCCGAGTGGGCGACCGGCATGGCGATCGTCACCGGCAGGCATCGCGCGGACGAATCGGTCGTGGACAAACCCGTACCGGCCGCTGCCTAGCCCGTCCAGCGGTAACCCATGCCGTAGACGGTTTCGACCGCATCAAAGCTCACGTCGACCGCGAGGAACTTCCGGCGCACCCGCTTCATGTGCGAGGTGACGCTGTCCTCCTCGATCACGAGTTCCGCGTCGCGCATCAGCTGCTCGCGCGTCTTGACGTGGCCGGGATGGCGCGCGAGTGAATGCACCATCCAGAATTCGGTGAGCGTGAGTTCCACCGGCTTGCCGCCCCAGGTGGCGAGCATGCGCTTGAGGTCAAGTTGCAGCGGGCCGCGTTCGACGATGTCTTCATCCGGCGGCGGTGCGCGCAGGGCCTCCACCCGGCGCATCAGCGCCGCGATGCGCGCAAGCAGGTGCGGCAGGCTCGCATCCTTGGTGAGGTAGTCGTCTGCGCCCATGCGCAGCCCGCTCACTACGTCGAAGTCGCTATCGCGCGCGGTGAGAAACAAAATGGGCAGGGTCGCAGAGAGCGCGCGCAGATCACGACAAAGTGCAAAGCCGCCGTCGTATTCGTCGCCGAGACCGATGTCGAGGATCGCGAGGTCCGGCAGGCGCGTGCGGAAAGCGCGCATCGACTCGTCGCGCGTGGCATAGGCGGCAACATCGAAGCCGTGCTTCCCGAGCGCGTCGGAATAGTTCGCGCGCAGCGCGGGGTCGTCTTCGACAAGTGCAATTCGTCTTGGCATGGTGTACGGGGAACTATACCCAAGCGGCGCGCACTTCGGCGCACCTGCCATTTTTCTGCCCGGATTGTTCGGCAGTTTGACCGCGTCGCCCCCGGAGCCCGCCCGTTTGAACGCTTGTAATACGAGCGTGAAAAACTAGAGAGACAACATGACCGACGCCCGCGCAAAGACCGTTGGCCAGAACCTGATCGTGATCGACCTGTTGACTCAGATCATGCTCGCCTTCGGCATCGGACTGGCCACAAGCCTTGCGCTGGCGGGAGCAGTTCTGTTGCTCGCCACCTGAGAGACCGGGAGATAACGATGAACGAGAGCAACTACAGCACGGCAAGCGATCCGGAGATTGCGCTCGGGGTCGAGTGCGCGCTGCCCTGTGCCACCGCGCCGAGCCTCGCGCGGGTGAGCCCGAAGCTGCTGCGCACGATCACCGGCCGCGGGACAATTTCCCGGGATTCTTCTGGAAACTCCTCAGCGGGCAAAGTGATCCGGTCAATTTTCATACCAAAACTGGTATAGCTCCCGGCACGATTCAGCCGGATTTCCGCGCAAGCTGTTCATGACTTGCGGCTGAAATCCAGATCCGAGGACGCTTCCGGGGCAGCGGGAGCGGCTGGTCGTGCAGCAGCCGCCGGTGTCGCAACGGGGCGCGGCGCAACACCTGCCGCCGGAGCAGCTGGCCCGGCACCGGCGGCCGATGCAGATGCCGTCGCAGGTGCCGCAGCTGCAGCGGCCCGCGGAGGTACGACTCGCGGCGGCGGCGGCGCGGTCGCCGCGGACGGATCGGTGATCACCGCGGGTTTGGCGTTCAGCGCCCGTTCGAGTTCCACCCGGATCTGCGCGGTGTCGAGCGCGACCCGACCCTGCGATCGCAGCAGGATGCGCGAGGGCAGGTCGAGCAGCCGCGCTTCTGCGCTTCGCATGTTGGCGGCTATCGTCAGCAGGGGAATCGCGTGGGTGTTGCGCCAGCCGGGGTTGGCGCGTTCGACCGCATCGATGACGGCGGTCTGCGAACGCGCGATGCCGGCCAGCAGCTCTGACAGTTGGTCAAGGTCAAGGCTCATGCGAACTACACTCCGGGAAATTCGAACCTAAATTGTAGTGCGCTTGTGCACTCTTCCGGAATATCTCGTACGCGCCAAGCGTGTCCTCAGGTACCGTGGACGGACGGATGAAACAGCGCGTCGACCGGAACCGGCCGCTCGAGCAGGCGCTGGTCGACCATGAAACCGATGAAGCGCTCGAGGTTGGCGCGGTTGGCCGCGAGTCCGGATGTCCAGAGTTGCGCACCGAACCTGCCTGCGGCGCGGAGGCGCTCCGCCTCGAAGCGGTTGAACGGCATCGTCGAGTAGCCCGGATCGACATGGTAGTGCTCCATCTGATGCACCGCGTCCTCGTACATGCCGAGCACCGCCGCGGGCAGCGCCGGGTCGGCGTCCGCGAGCTCCTTGCGGATCGCGAGCAGATGCATGATCGGATAGTGTCCGTGCCGGGAAAGATAGCGCTCACACTCGACCTGCGGGTCGTCGAACAGGCGCTTCACGAGTGGCGAGTCGGTGACTTCAAAGCCCGGGTGGGGATTGATGTAGGCATCCAGTTTGCCCTCCAGCAACCATTGGGCAGCCGTCGAACCTGAAGGCATGCGCTTGATTTTTACCCCGGGGTAACTGGCAGAGAGTTCTTCGTCGTACTCGGTGTGCCAGACGATATCTTCCCAAGGCACACCATAATCAGCCTTTAGATCACCGCGAGCGAGCACTGACATCGTCACCTGGAAAGCCCACAGGCCGACGCGCTTTCCGGCAAGGTCGCGGGGCGAATTGATGCCCGCATCGCGACGCACGAAAATGTGGTTCTGCGAGAACAGCCTACGCGGAAATGCCGGCACCGCGGTAAACGCCGCCCCGCGCGATACGCCGATGATGTAGGACGCAAGCGAAACCTCGGCGATGTCGAACTCGCGCTTGACCAGCATGCGGTGGTGCCGGTTGATGCCGTCGCGCCGCGGTGGATCCATGCCGACTTCGAGGGGTTTGAGTTCGTAACCCGCGGGTGCGGCAACCTGCCCGAGGAAGAACGGCACATGACGATCGTAGCGATCGAGTGCGATGCTGAGGGGACGGTTCATGAAGAGGCGCCTAATCGAGTTTCGCGCCGGAGGCCTTGACCACCTTGGCCCAGGTGGCGAGGTCCGACTTGATCTGCGCGGCGAATTCTTCCGGCGTATTAGCCACCGGTTCGATGCCGTCCTTCACCAGACGTTCCTGGAAATCCGGGCGCCGGATGATCGTGATGGAATCAGCGTTGATCTTGCGAATGATTTCGCGCGGCGTGGCCGTTGGGGCAAGAAATCCGTACCAGGCGAGGATGTCCATGCCGGGAATCGTGTCCGCGATCGGCGGGACGTCCGGCAAGGCTTTCACCCGTGTTTTGCTGGTTACGCCGAGGCCTTTAAGCTTGCCGCCTCGGATGATGCCGATCGCGGCGGTGGCACCGCCGAACAGCATCGGTACCTGTCCAGAGAGCACGTCGACCAGGCCCTGCCCGAACCCCTTGTAGGGGATGTGAACCATGTCGACACCAGCGGAAGTACGAATCAATTCCATCGAAAGATGCTGCTGGCTGCCGTTACCGGAAGACGCATAGCTCACTTTTCCGGGTTGCGACCGAATCCAGGCAATGAGTTCTTTCACATTGTTCGCAGGTACCGAGCTGTGCACCATCAGCACGAACGGGCCATGCGCAACGTTCACGATCGGCGCGAAGTCGCGGACCGGATCGTAGGGCAGGTTGGGGACCAGATTGGGTGTGACGGTGATCGATGCGTCCGCAGCGAACAGCAGGGTGTAGCCGTCCGGTGTGCTCTTGGCCACAAAGTCGCTGCCTATCGCACCCGCGGCCCCGGTACGGTTTTCCACCACTACAGACTGATTCCAAAGCTTCGACAATTCGTTGGACATGATCCGGCCGTAGATGTCAGGTGTGCCGCCCGGAGGAAAGGTGACGATCACCCGGACCGCGCGGTTGGGGTAGACCTGCGCGTGCGCGGCCCCTGCGACAAGGGCGAGCGCCGCAAGCACGTAGCCCGCGAGCCGCACCAGAAATTGTTGTGCCTTCACCGGTTTTCCCTCCTGAAAATTACGATCGCGAGTATAGGGTGTGGCCGCATGGCCTGTCTTCTCCCGACGAGATTTCAATCGATGAAGCTGGCGCTGATTTTTGCGGATGGCGCCCTTTTACTATTCGGATGTTCGCACGTGATCGCCGAGATAACCCGAGACGGGTGTAAGAATTCGGGCTTTGGGTTATCCTTCTCGCGACCGGCCTCCCTGTATGCGGGAAAAACCTCTCCGAATGGAGTTTAGCCACCGTGCTTGATCTCAAAGACTTGCGTTGTTTCATCGCCGTGTATGAGACACGCGGTTTCGGGCGTGCAGCCAAAACACTGAATACCGTCCAGTCCAATATTTCGGTTCGTATCCGCCGGCTTGAGAACGAAGTGGGTACTTCCCTCTTTGATCGGCTGCACCGAAGCATTCGCCCAACGCCGAAAGGCGAGGTTCTTTACCGCTACGCGGTCAAGGTGCTGCAGGACATCTCCGAAATGGAAGCCGCGATTATCGAGCAGCGCGTTGCCTGAACGGTACGCGGACTGAAACAAAAAAGGCGGTCATGGCCGCCTTTTTACTTTTGCGGCGAAGCGCCGCGCAAACCACCGCTAGCGCTTGCCACGCAGTTTCCGTATCGTCGCAAGTTGCGCAGCGAGGTTTGCGAGTTCCGCTTCAACCGAGGCGATTTCCTGCTTGTCCTGCGCCTTGGCTTTCGCCTCTTCCGCGCGCTTGATGGCTTCGGTCGCGCGCGCTTCGTCCAGATCGTGGCCACGAATCGCGGTGTCGGCAAGCACCGTCACCCGCTGGGGCTGCACTTCAAGCACGCCGCCGGCGACAAACACGAACTCTTCCTCGCCCCCCGGCTTCTGGATACGCACGGCACCCGGCTTGATCCGGGTGATGAGCGGCGTGTGGCGCGGATAGATGCCGAGTTCGCCGGATTCGCCGGGAAGTACGACAAACTCCGCCTCGCCGGAAAAAATATTCGCTTCAGCGCTGACGACGTCTACATGGAAGGTGTTGGCCATATTTCTTTATTCCTGCGTTTTACCCATGCACCGTGGCGATCCCGCGGAACATTCCCCGGAGGCCTGCGAACTGTGATTACTACAGGGTCTTCGCCTTCTCGAATGCTTCCTCGATCGGGCCGACCATGTAGAACGCCTGCTCCGGCAGCGCATCGCACTCGCCGTTGACGATCATCTTGAAGCCCTTGATCGTCTCCTTGAGCGTGACGTACTTGCCGGGCGAACCGGTGAACACTTCGGCGACGTGGAACGGCTGCGACAGGAAGCGCTGAATTTTCCGCGCACGGGACACCGCCAGCTTGTCTTCCGGAGCAAGCTCGTCCATGCCAAGAATCGCGATGATGTCGCGCAGTTCCTTGTAACGCTGCAGAACCGCCTGTACCTCACGGGTGGTGTTGTAGTGGTCTTCGCCGATGACGTTCGGGTCCACCTGGCGCGAGGTCGAGTCGAGCGGGTCCACGGCGGGGTAAATACCAAGCGAGGCGATATCACGCGAGAGCACAACGGTGGCGTCAAGGTGACCGAAGGTGGTCGCAGGCGACGGATCGGTCAGGTCATCCGCAGGCACGTAGACGGCCTGGATCGATGTGATCGATCCGGTCTTGGTGGAGGTGATTCGTTCCTGAAGACGGCCCATTTCCTCGGCAAGTGTCGGCTGGTAGCCCACCGCCGACGGCATACGGCCGAGCAACGCGGATACCTCGGTGCCAGCAAGAGTGAAGCGGTAGATGTTGTCGACGAAGAACAGGATGTCGCGGCCTTCGTCGCGGAAGCTTTCCGCCATGGTGAGGCCCGTCAGCGCAACGCGCAGACGGTTGCCGGGGGGCTCGTTCATCTGGCCGAACACCATCGACACCTTGGACTCGGGCAGGTTGTCGAGCTTGATGACGCCCGCTTCGGACATCTCGTGATAGAAGTCGTTGCCTTCGCGGGTGCGTTCGCCGACGCCGGCGAACACCGACAGACCGGAGTGCTGCTTCGCGATGTTGTTGATCAGCTCGAGCATGTTGACCGTCTTGCCGACGCCGGCGCCGCCGAAAAGGCCGACCTTGCCGCCCTTGGCGAACGGGCAGATCAGGTCGATAACCTTGATTCCCGTCTCGAGCAATTCGACCGAAGGAGATATTTCATCGAATTTCGGGGCCGACTGGTGGATCGAGCGGCGTTCGTTTGTGCCGATCGGACCGCCTTCATCGATTGGACGGCCAAGCACGTCCATGATCCGGCCAAGCGTGGCCTTTCCTACGGGCACCGAAATCGGGCCGCCGGAGTTCACAACCGACATGCCGCGACGCAGACCGTCGGAGGATCCGAGAGCAATGCACCGCACCACGCCGTCGCCGAGCTGCTGCTCGACTTCGAAGGTGAGGCCTTTCTCTGCGAGCGAGTCGCCCTGGTCGACGAGCTGCAGCGCGTCATAGATCCGGGGCATCGCATTGCGCGGAAACTCGATATCGATCACCGCTCCGATACACTGGACGATGGTGCCTTGAGCTTGCTGGGTGGAAGCCATGGTGTTTTCCTGATCGTTCGAATTGGGTTCGTTGGGAATCTCGGGTGGGGCGGAGGCCGGTCAGACCGCGGCTGCGCCGCCCACAATTTCCGACAGTTCCTTGGTGATCGCCGCCTGGCGCGTCTTGTTGTAGATGAGGGTGAGCTCGTCAATAACGGTTCCGGCGTTGTCGCTTGCGGCCTTCATCGCCACCATCCGGGCACTCTGCTCGGAGGCCATGTTCTCGGAGATCGCCTGGTAGATCACCGCCTCGACATAACGGGTGAGCACCTGGTCAAGCACCGCCTTCGCGTCGGGTTCGTAGATGTAGTCCCACGAGCCTTCCGGCGAGCCGAGCTTATCGCCCGAGAGCGGCAGCAATTGTTCCATCATCGGTTCCTGCTTCATGGTGTTGATGAAGCTGGTGTAGAAGATCACGAGCCGGTCGAAACGGTCCTGCGTGTAGCCGTCGAGCATGATCTTGACCGCGCCGATCAGCTTGTCCATCTGCGGACGGTCGCCGAGGCCGGTAATCTGGGACACGACGTTCGCACCCAGACGCTGCATGAAGCCCAGGCCCTTGTTGCCGATGCAGCAGACTTCGTAGGACTCGCCCTGATCTTCCCATTCCTTCATCTTGTTCAGGGCAAGACGCTGGACGTTGGTGTTGAGGCCACCGCACAGTCCCTTGTCGGTGGTTACGATGATGATGCCGACCTTCTTCACCGTGTCGCGAGCGACGAGGAAAGGGTGCCGGTACTCCGGGTTCGCATGCGAAATATGCGCTGCGACGTTGCGGATCTTCTCTCCGTACGGACGCGAAGCGCGCATGCGCTCCTGCGCCTTCCGCATCTTGGAGGCAGCGACCATTTCCATGGCCTTGGTGATCTTGCGCGTGTTTTGCACGCTCTTGATCTTGGTGCGAATCTCTTTGGAACCAGCCATAAGGCGCGCCTTGTCCTAGTACGTTCCGTTCTTCTTCCAGTCCGCGATAGCCGCCTTGAGCGCGGCTTCATCGTCGGCGCTCATGTCCTTCTTTTCTTCCAGGCGGTTCATCAGGTCCGCGTACTTGGTCTTGACATGATCGCGAAGCGAACGTTCGGCGGCCAGCGCCTTCTTGACCTCGACATCATCGAAGAAGCCGTTGTTCACCGCGAAGAGGGTGAGAACCATCTCGATGACCTGCATCGGCTGGTACTGCGCCTGCTTCATGAGCTCGGTGACCATGCGGCCGCGCTCGAGCTGCTTGCGGGTCGCCTCGTCGAGGTCGGAGGCGAACTGCGCAAAGGCCGCCAGCTCCCGATACTGCGCGAGGGCGAGACGCACACCTGCCCCGACGTCGCGGCGCTTCATGATCTTGGTCTGAGCCGCGCCGCCGACCCGTGACACCGAGATACCGGCGTTGATTGCGGGACGGATACCGGCGTTGAACAGGTCGGTCTCGAGAAATATCTGGCCGTCGGTGATCGAGATCACGTTGGTCGGAACGAAGGCGGAAACGTCACCGGCCTGGGTTTCGATCACGGGAAGCGCAGTGAGCGAACCGGTCTTGCCCTTGACTTCGCCCTTGGTAAACTTTTCTACGTATTCCTCATTCACGCGTGCGGCACGCTCGAGAAGGCGGGAGTGCAGATAGAACACGTCGCCGGGATACGCTTCGCGGCCCGGGGGGCGACGCAGCAGCAGCGAAACCTGACGGTAGGCCCAAGCCTGCTTGGTCAGATCGTCATAAATGATCAGCGCGTCCATACCGCGGTCGCGGAAGTATTCGCCCATGGTGCAGCCGGAATAGGGCGCGATGAACTGCATCGCGGCGGATTCGGACGCGGTCGCGGCCACGACGATGGTGTAGGCCATCGCGCCGTGCTCTTCGAGCTTGCGGACCACGTTCGCGACGGTGGAGGCCTTCTGACCGATGGCGACATAGATACAAAAGAGGTCTTTGCCCTTCTGGTTGATGATGGTGTCCACCGCCACCGCGGTCTTGCCGGTCTGGCGGTCGCCGATGATGAGTTCGCGCTGGCCGCGGCCGACGGGAACCATCGAGTCGATCGACTTGAGGCCGGTCTGCACCGGCTGCGACACCGACTTGCGCGCGATCACGCCGGGCGCGACCTTTTCGATCACGTCGGTAAGCTTGGCGTTGACCGGTCCCTTGCCGTCAATCGGCTGGCCGAGGGAGTTCACCACGCGACCCAGCAGTTCCGGGCCCACCGGCACTTCGAGAATACGGCCGGTGCACTTAACCGGGTCGCCTTCGGAGATATGCTCGTACTCTCCGAGCACCACCGAGCCTACGGAGTCGCGTTCGAGGTTGAGCGCGAGGCCGAACGTGTTGTTGGGGAATTCGAGCATCTCGCCCTGCATCACGTCGGACAGACCGTGGATGCGGCAGATACCGTCGGTCACGGAGACGACGGTTCCCTGCGTGCGGACATCGGCGGCGAGCGAGAGTCCCGCGATCTTCGAGCGCAGCAGATCGCTGATTTCTGAAGGTTTCAGCTGTTGCATGGCGGTTCCGATTCGATTTGGATTCTGTTGGGGGTCGGGGCGCTTGCGTTCCGGCTAGGTACTGATCAGGCCTGCGGCAAGCGAGGCGAGTCTTCCGCGCACACTGCCGTCGATCACCTGATCGCCGACGGTGACGCGCGCGCCACCGATCAGCTCCTTGTCTACGCTTACCTGCGGACGAACGCGCCGGCCGAATTTCTTTTCCAGGTCTGCCACCAGAGCGCCAAGCTGCTCTGAGGTCATTTCCAGCGCCGTCTCGATCTTCGCGTCGACTGCGCCCTGGCGCTCGTTCTTGAGCGCTTCGTAATGCGCGCGGATTGCGGGAAGCGCTTCGACACGCTTGTTCTCGACCAGTGCAGCGATGAACGGCTTCGCATCCGCGCCGCCTTCGCCCGCGAGCGAGACGATCAGGTCGACGAGGCGCGATGCCCCGAGTCTTGGGTCGCCGACGATCTGCTGCACTTCCGGGTGTTCGGCGAGCGATGCGAGTCGCTCGAGGATCTCGGACCAGCGATCGAGCGTACCCGCCTTGTCGGCCAGTTGAAACACGGCCTCCGCATAGGGGCGTGCGATGGTCGCGATCTCGGCCATGGCCTAGCT
>CAMBSA010000014.1 GCA_945869935.1 Bordetella parapertussis
GCTGCGAAGCTGGGATATGTCGATCGCCTCGCTTGCCACGGTCGTCTACGAAACCGGGTTCTCCTACCAGTTCTCGGTGTTGCCGCTGTTCATCCTGATGGGCAATTTCGTGACCCGCGCCGGAATGTCGGAGGAGTTGTTTCGCGCCGCGCATTCCTTCATCGGGCGATTCCGCGGCGGGCTGGCGATGTCGACCATCGTCGGCTGCGCCGGATTTGGCGCGATCTGCGGATCATCGATCGCCACCGCTGCCACCTTCGCGCGCGTCGCCTATCCGTCGATGCGCAAATACGGCTACTCGCCCGCGCTCGCCACCGGTGCGATCGCGGCGGGCGGCACGCTCGGCATCCTGATTCCGCCCTCGACCATCATGGTGATCTACGGCCTCATGACCGGCACCAGCATCGGCAAGTTGTTTGCCGCCGGAATCATTCCCGGAGCGCTCGCGACGCTGCTGCTCTGTGCTGCGGTGAAATACACCGTCTGGCGTGATCCTTCGGCGGGACCACCCGGTGCGCGGACGAACTGGAGCGAGAAATTCCAGGCGCTGCGCGACATCTGGGCGGTGGTCCTGCTGTTCGTGATCGTGATGGGCGGAATCTACGGCGGGGTGTTCACCGCAACCGAGGGCGCCTCGATCGGCGCCTTCGGCGGCTTCGTGATTGCGCTTGCCCGGGGGCGGCTCAATCGCAAGGTGCTGGTGGAGATTCTCTCCGAAAGCGCGACCACGACCGCGATGTTGTTTACGATCATCGTCGGCGCACTGGTGTTCGCCAATTTCGTGAATTACACCTCGATGCCGAACGACCTCAAGTCCTTCGTCGAGCGTTTCAACCTGCATCCGATGTGGGTCATGGCCGCGATTTGCGTGATCTACGTCATCCTCGGTACCGCGATGGAGGAACTGTCCATGATCCTGCTGACCGTGCCGGTGTTTTTCCCGCTGGTGGTGCACCTGGGCTTCGATCCGGTCTGGTTCGGTATCATCATCGTGGTGGTCGTGGAGATCGGCCTGATCAGTCCGCCGGTCGGCATGAACATCTTCGTGCTCAAGACCCTGTTGCCGGAAGTTCCGACCGGTACGGTGTTCAAGGGAGTGATGCCTTTCCTGTGGGCGGACGTGGTCCGTCTTGCCTTGCTGGTGATATTTCCGGCGATCAGTCTTTATCTGCCGAACCTGTTGATGAAATAAACCGGGCGAGACAGTCCGGGGAAGAAAGTTCTGGAGCGGATGACGGTGCAAGCCCGCCGGCCGCCGGATGTGCCGATCGAACACGCTTCATCAATTGCAGCAGTTGTTTTGATCAGCCAAAGGAGGAGTCATGGATTTCGTTCGTAACGCGTGGTACGTGGTCATGTGGTCACAGGACCTCAAGGCGGGAGAACTCGTCGGCCGGACGCTTCTGAATGATCCGGTGGTGATCTTCCGGGATCCCGACGGCCGGGTGAACGCGATGGAGGACATCTGCCCGCATCGGCTCGCGCCGCTTTCGATGGGCAAGCTGGTGAACGACGGAAAGCACATCCGTTGCGCCTATCACGGGCTGGAATTCGACGGTGCCGGCAAGTGCGCGCACAACCCCCATGCGTCCGGACGCATCCCGAAGAATTCCGACGTGCGCGCCTATTCGGTGGTGGAAAAGCACTCCCTGATCTGGATCTGGATGGGCGAGCGCGCGGCGGATCCTGCGATCATCCCGTACTTCCCTCTGCTCGACGGCGCGCATCAGGTGAGCAAGCGCGACTGGATGAAGATGGAGGCCAACTACCAGTTGATCGTGGATAACCTGCTCGATGTCAGCCACACCGCCTTCCTGCACGAGGGTTTGCTCGGCGGACCGGACACGATCAAGGGCAACATGAAGGTGGTCCCGAAGGAGACCAAGAACGCGCTGCTGATCGAACGCTGGATCGACAACATTCCGGTGCCGAAATTCTTCGATCTGCTGTTCAAGCGCGACGGACAGCGGGTGGACAACTGGATGAACATGACCTGGCAGATGCCGGCGTGTCTCACCAACGACACCGGCGTGACGAGCCCGGGCAAGCCGCGCGGCGAGGGCACCGGCATTTTCGGCATGCATTTCATCACACCGGAGACCGACCGCAGCAGCTGGTACCACTTTGCGGCGGTCCGCCAGAACCCGATTTCACTCGGCGAACCCGGCGATTCGGAAACAATGAAGCAGATCGCCGAGCTTCGCCGCTATGCCTTCGAGGTCCAGGACAAGGGAATCATCGAGGGGCAGCAACGCATATTGGACATACCGCGCTTCAAGGACGAACCTTTTGTCCCGCTCGAGACAGACCTCGGCACGGTGAGCATCCGCAGACATTTGCAGGATCTGATTGATGCGGAGAAGAAGGAAAAAACAGCGGTTGCGGCCTGAGCCGTGGTCCGTCGTGCCCGACAGGAGGTCGGGCGCGACGTGATGCATTACCCGATGCGGTCCAAATTCAATAGGAGGATGGCAATGCAAACGACAAAGAGCGTGATTTCAAGCTGGCGAGCGGCAGTTACCGGAGGCGTATTCGCCGCTGGTCTTCTGGCCGGTACACCGGCCCATGCGCAGACGACCCTGACGCTGAACGGATGGGCGGGGCCTACCCATCTGCTGACCAACGACATTCTTGTCGGCTGGGCCAAGGAAGTCGAGAAGGCGTCCAACGGTCGCATCAAGTATTCGCTGTTGCCGAAGGCGCCAGCGGCCCCCTCGGGCACGGTCGACGCGGTGATTAACGGCCTTTGCGATGTTTCCTACATCTCGCACGGACTGCATCCGGGGCGCTTCACCCTGACCAAGCTCGTGGAGTTCCCGCAGATGGGCTCCAGCGGTGAAATCAACTCGGTGGTGTATGAGCGTCTGCACGAGAAGTACCTTGCGCAGGCAGGCGAACACAAAGGGGTCAAGGTCCTGACCCTGTTCACCCACGGCCCCGGCAATATCTTCACCTCGAAGAAGCAGGTCCTGAGACCGGCGGATCTGGCCGGGCTGAAGCTCAGGGTGGGCGGAGGCGCGCTCAGCGAACTGATGACGGCGCTGGGTGCGACGCCGGTGGTGCGCTCGGCAAGCGAGAACTACGAACTCCTGTCCAACGGCGTGGTCGATGGAACGCTGACCCCGGACGAGACCATCGTGTCCTTCAAGACCGAGAAGATCATCCGTTACGGCACCCGAGTCCCGGGCGGTCTTTATACGCTGAGCTTCGCGGTGATCATGAACGAGAAGACCTTCAACAGCCTGCCCAAGCAGGACCAGGACGTCATTACTTCGCTCTCGGGTGAGCGCTACGCGCGGCTTTCGGGCAAGGCCTGGGACAGCATGGACAAGGTCGGGCTGGAGGGCATGCAGAAGGCGGGAGTGCAACTCGCAAACGCCGATGCGACGCTGGTGGCCGCGATCCGCGACAAGGCAAAGCCGATCGAGGAAGGCTTCTTCAAGCTGGCGAAGGAAAAAGGCGTCGACGGCGCGAAGGTGCTCAACGAGTTCCGCGAGGAAACGCGCAAGATGGCTGGCGCACAGAAGTAATCCTGCAGTTGGACACATGCATTGTTTGCACGGACTCCGCGGTCGCAAAGCGGAAACTTACATAACGAGGAGTATCGAAATTGGAAAAACAACACACCGCAGGTTCTGTCTTTCGCAGCCTGGCTATTGGCGGAGCCCTTGCCGCCGGCCTCATGGCGTCCCCGATCTCCAATGCGGACACCACGCTTATGCTCAACGGCTGGGCGGGGCCGACGCAGCAACTCACCCGGGACATCCTGCTCGGCTGGGCGAAGGAAGTCGAAAAAGCCTCGAACGGGCGCATCAAGCACTCGCTTTTGCCTAAGGCGCCATCCGCACCTTCGGGCACGATCGACGCGATCATCAACGGTCTTGCCGACGTGTCGTACATCTCCCACGGCCTGCATCCGGGCCGGTTTTCTCTCACCAAGGTGGTCGAGTTCCCCCAGGGCGGTGCAACCGCCGAGATCAACTCGGTGGTCTACCAGCGCCTGCACGAGAAATACCTCGCGCAGGCTGGTGAGCACAAGGGCATCAAGCTGATCAACGTGTTCACCCACGGGCCGGGGCACATATTCACGACCAAGCGCCCGATTCTCAAGGTGTCGGATTTCGAGGGCCTCAAGATGCGCGTCGGCGGCCCGGTTCTCAGCCAGCTGATGCAGGGTCTGGGCGCGGCGCCGGTGGTGCGGGGGGCGCCTGAGATGTACGAACTGCTCTCCAACGGCGTCGTCGACGGAACGCTCGTGCCCTTCTCGCCGGTGGTGACCTTCAAGACCGAGAAGATCATCCGCTACGGCACCAGCCTTCCCGGCGGCCTGTACACCCTCAGTTTCGCGCTGATCATGAGCGAGAAGACGTTCAACGCCATGCCCAAGCAGGACCAGGACGTCATCAACGCCTGGAGCGGCGAGCGATACGCCGCGCGAAGCGGCAAGGCGTGGGATGCCGAGGACGACGACGGCATCGCGGCCTTGAAAAAAGCCGGCGTGCAACTTACGACGGCCGATGCCGCGCTGGTGAACGCGATCCGCGAGAAGGCCAAGCCGATCGAGGACGCGTGGTACAAGGAAGCGAAAGCCAAGGGCGTGGACGGCGAGAAGGTGCTCGCGGAATTCCGCGAAGAGACCCGCAAGATGGCGGCAGCGAAGCGCTGACGCCTATGCGCCGGTCCGTGACATAGCCGTCGCGGGCCGGATTTGCCAAGTCAGGCAGAAATGGTTTTGTCCGCAGGAAGAACGAACATGATGGAATTTCTACGCAACACCTGGTATGTCGCGATGTGGTCGCAGGACCTCAAGGCAGGCGAGCTCGTCGGTCGGACCTACCTCAACGAACCGGTGGTGATGTTTCGCGATCCGGACGGCCGTGTGAACGCGATGCAGGATGTCTGTCCGCACCGGCTGGCGCCGCTGTCCATGGGCAAGCTGGTGTGCCAGGGAAAGCACATCCGCTGCGCCTATCACGGGCTCGAGTTCGACGGGAGCGGGCAATGCGTGGTGAACCCGCATGCGTCGGGACGCATTCCGAAGAATTCGAGCGTGCGTTCCTATCCGGTGCTGGAGAAGCACTCGCTTGTCTGGATCTGGATGGGCGATGAGCAGCCCGATGCATCGAAAATCCCGGATTTCAGCCTGCTCGAAGGCGACCTTCCGGTGAGCAAGCGCGACTGGATGAAGATGGACGCGAACTACCAGTTCATCGTCGACAACCTGCTCGACCTGAGCCACACCGCGTTTCTTCACGAAGGCATCCTCGGCAGCAAGGAGACGATCAAGGCGGATCTCAAGATGGAGGAAGTCGGGGACAAGGTGATCGTGAACCGTGTGATGCGCAACGTTCCGCCGCCGAGCTTTCACGACATCCTGTTCATGCGCGACGGCAAGAACGTCGATTACTGGTCGAATATCCACTGGAGTCCGCCGGGTTGCCTGATCAACGACACCGGCATCACCCGTCCGGGGGCGCCGAAGGAAGAGGGCACCGGCATCTTTGGCACGCATTTCCTCACGCCCGAGACCGACACCAGCACCTGGTATCACTTTGCGGGCGTGCGCCAGAACCCGATCGTCTGGGGCGAGCCGATCGATTCGGAGAACATGAAGCAGATCGCCGAGTTGCGCCGCTACGCCTTCGAAGTCCAGGACAAGGGCATCATCGAGGGCCAGCAGCGCAACGTCACTTACCGTGGCGGCAAGACGAAATTCATGCCGCTTGAGACGGACCTGGGCACGATTCGCGTATGGAAGATCATGGAGGCCAGGATCGCCGCGGAGCGCAGCAGGGCGGCACAGTCCGCGTCCTGAGAGGGTTCGCCAGGGAATATTCAGGAAGCGAGGAAGCGGGCACGCGGCCGCAGCACGAATCCCGCGTTGCGTTGCTCCATGACGTGGGCGATCTGTCCCGCGGTTCGTGCGATGCCCCAGATTGCGGGGGCGCTGCGGCGCGGGAGTTCCAGCGCGATCGCGAGCGCCATCAGTCCCGCCGGCAGGCCGGGGTACATGTGACAGTCCTCCTGCACCCGGTCGAGGAACCAGATCGCGTTCTGTCCGGCGCGGGACTTCGGCTTGAGCTTCTTGGCGAGTTCTATCATCCAGTAGGCACGCGGATCGCCCTTGGGGTAAAGCGGATGATTGAACCCGTACACCTTGACGCCGAACTTGCGCACCGTCTCGAGCCGCCGGCCGAGGCTCTGCCGGCTGGTGTTGTCGAGCAGCAGTTCTTCGAGCTTGTCGCAGATCTGCCCGGTCTGGCTGCCCGAGTGTGCGCACAGGCCCGCCGCCACGCAGGCGTGCAGGTCGCTTCCCGAAGAGGCGACCACCCTCGCGGTGAAATTGGCCGGCGTGAGTTCGTAGTCTGCGCATAGCACCATCATCGCGTTGATCGCGTAGCAGGTTTCCTCGGTGGGCGGGATGCCGAGGGCGCGCGCGACGCTCATCGCGATCGATTCGCCCGCCCGAACCGGCGTATAGCGCCTGCGCGGTGACAGGATGCCGAGCACTCCGGTCATCACCTGAAGTATCTTTCGCGCCGAGTCGAGGGTGTCGCCCCGCTGCAGTTCCGCGGCACCGCCGGTGCGAACACCCAGCGCGAGCACGGTGCAGGCGAGGAACTTGAGCACTTCGTCAAACGCCTTGTCGCTGCCTACCGCCTTGACCAGATCATCCGGGTGAAAGTCAGGCTGGTCGGCAAGCCAGCGCAGTTGCTCATCCGGCCAGGCGCCAGTCCATAGCAGGACGGCCACGGATTCGAAGGAACTGCCTTCGCGTGCGAGATCCAGCGCGAGCCGGTTGCGGTAACGCGGTCCTTCGGGCGTGATTTCGGTGATGCGCGTGGTGATCACCGGTTCGCCGTAGCGCATCGCGCCTTCTGCGCGTGCCGCCGCACCCGCCCGCGCCATGCTGCGGGTGTGCATGCGTTCGATGTCCTCCCGGGAGAACACATGCTTTCGCCCTTCGTTCAGCGGCAGGCTGCGTATCCAGCCCCGGCTGACGTAGGTGTACAGGGTCGGGCGTTTCACCCCGAGCAGGCGCATCGCCTCCTCTCGCGGTACGTAGTCGCGCTGGTCGGGAACACCATCGGGTTGGCGGGGACGGAGGAGGCCGGAGGCCTTGACGGATCGGGACATGAGACGGGTGAGGTGGTTTTCGACACGCCAGTTTAAGCCGATGATGGTCGACTGGTCGATCGACTTTGGTGCGCGGTGTAGCGGATTGCGGCGGCAAGGCGTGCCTGTCGCGGCCGGACGGAAGGTATGCGATGATCGGCGCCGGCAAAGCGACACAAAAAAACCATTCCACGCTTATCAAGGAGGAGAACAAATGAGGAAACACATCGCTCGCGGCATTGCGGTCGCGTTCTCGGCGATCGGGCTCTGCACGGTTACGGCTGCCCATGCGCAGACATCGATCGCGGTCAGCAGTTGGGTCGGCCCGACTCACCTCACGACCGTGGACCTGCTTGGCGGCTGGATGAAGGAAATCGAAAAAGGCTCGAACGGGCGGCTGGCGCCAAGGATGCTGCCCAAGGCCGTGGCCGCGCCCGCCGGCACCTTCGACGCGGTTCGCGACGGGCTGGCGGACGTGTCGATCATCCTGCACGGCATGCAGCCGGCGCGTTTCATCCTGCCCAAGTCGGCCGAGTTTCCGCAGCTTGGGCGAACCGGTGAAATCAATTCCGCCGCCTATCAACGGATTCACGAGAAGTACTTCGCGAAAGCCGACGAGCACAAGGGCGTGCGCGTGCTGGCCGTATATACCCACGGCCCGGGCAACATCCTGACCATCAAGAAGCCGATCCATCGACTCGAGGACATGGCGGGACTGAAATTCCGCGTCGGCGGAGGCTTTCTTGGCGATCTGCTCAAGTCCGTCGGCGCGGTGCCCATCGTCCGCTCGGGCAGCGAGTCCTTCGAGCTGCTCTCCAGCGGGATCGTGGATGCAACCGCGCTTCCCTACGAGTCGATCGTGACCTTCAACCTGGATCGCGTCATCCGCAACCTGACCATCGTTCCGGGCGGACTGTACAACCTCACCTGGGCGGTGATCATGAACGAGGACAAGTACAAGTCCCTGCCGAAGCAGGATCAGGAGGTGATCGACTCCTGGTCGGGCGAGCGTCTGGCGCGTCACTCGGGCCGCTCCTGGGACAACAAGGACAAGCAGGCGATCGAGATCGTGCAAAAGGGGCCGATCGTGTCGGTTACCGCCGATCAGACCTTCGTCAACAGTCTGCTCGAGCGCACCCGGGTATTCGAGGACGCCTGGATCAAGGAAGCGAAGCAGCGGGGCGTGGATGGCGCGCTGGTGATGAAGGACCTGCGCGCGGAGATCGCGAAGATCAGCGCGCAGCGCTGAAACGATCTCGTTCGGCCTCGCGCGTCACGTCCGTCGCGACAATGAAAAGAGGGGGCAACGCCCCCTCTTTTTTTTCGGAATCGTCCGGCTAGACGCAGTGGATGTCCAGCATCGTCGGGATGTAGTCGTTCTTCAGGGTTATCTTTTTCCTGCGAATCAGCCAGTTGCCGTCGCGGCGTTCGAGTTCGTGTTCGGAGCAGCCGAAGAACACGTGCTGCGTCTGGGTGCGGGGCGCAAACACGTGGCAACTCCATGTGGATCGCAGCTTCATCCGGTCATCGGCGGGCGCCTCAAGCGGAAGCACCGCAGTCACCAGATGCGCGGTGCGTGCCATTGGCATCGAGGCGGGCGAGCGGCGCGATCGGATTCGCAGGATCCGGTCCTCCAGCCCGGCGCGGCTGGAGTAGTACATGTGCGATACCTCGGTGCGCGGATCGTTGCCCAGCACCTCGTCCGAGCGCCAGGTCGGCATCCAGAATTCGCAGTCCGGCGCGAACAGCGCGAGCCAGTCGTCCCAGCGCTGGTCGTCGAGCAGGACGCCTTCGCGCTGCAGCACTTCGTTGCCTGCGGCGAGCAGGGCCGCGGCAGCGTTCGAGCTCATGGGTAGGCCTTTCTGCCCTCGATGCCTGCGGCCATCAGGCGCACCCATTCCCGATGCGGCGGATGGAAGCAGACCTCGTTCTGCATCTCGAAGGTGCCCGCGACGCAGTTCACGGTGGACAATCCGGCCGACTTCGCCATCGCATCGGAACCCGGGGTGATGGCGTCCAGGCCTCGCTCATAGCCCTGCAGCCAGCCCAGCGGCTGCGACTTGAGCGAGCGCTGGCAGTCTTCGTACACCACCGTGTCATCCGGCGTGGCCAGGCCCGAGGGGTTGAAGAAGTCCTCGAACTGGCGCAGTCGCCAGGCGCGGCGCTCGACCGATTCGCCGATCGGCGCGAGGCAGTGCACGCTCATCTCGGTGCGGTCCACCGTGATCGGGCGGAAGGTGCGAATCAGCAGCGAGGTCGAATCGGCCATCTGCATGTTCGGGAACACGGTGGCGTTGCGCATCATGTTGAGCATCCAGTCGGCCTTGAGCTCGCCCACGCGGGCGCGGATCTCGTCGATCAGCGGATAGATCGGGCGCTTGGTCGGCTCCGCCTGCCGCATCCAGGTGGCGCTGTGGCCGTTGGCGAACTGGAAGGTGCCCGCTTCCTGCGCCATGCGGCGCTGCCAGTCGAACTGGCGCGCCTCGAGGTTGCCTTCGCCCAAGCGGCGGCGGGCCTGTACGTCGAGGAAACTGGTGTGGGTGGAGGTCAGGTGGTAGAAGTCCAGCCCGTTGTCCATCTGCAGTTTCCAGTTCGCCTCGTAGGTGTAACGGGTGCGGCCGGGGACGAATTCCATGCCTTCGGGGCCCTGTTCCATCGCGCAGTCGATGTAGAAGCGCAGGTCGCCGAGGAATTCGCCGAGTTCGGGCACATCGGTGGAGAGGCTGCCGAAGATCATGCCCTTGTAGCTCTGCACCCTGGCGAGCGGAAGCAGGTTGTGATCGAGCGAATCGAAGTTCCTGCCGTAGCGGCCCATCGGCCGGTCCTTGATGTCGACGATCCTGCCCGCGGCGTCGTAGGCCCAGCCGTGGTAAGCACAGGTATGGAACTTGGCGTTGCCCTGGTCGCTGCGGCAGACGGTGGAACCCTTGTGGCGGCATGCGTTCACGAAGGCGTTGACCTTGCCTCCCGCATCGCGGGTGAGCAGGATGGGTGTGCGGGCGATCCAGGTGGTGATGAAATCATTGGGCTTGCGGATCTGCGATTCCAGCCCGAGAAACACCCAGGTGCGCCCGAAGATGTACTTGATCTCGAGCTCGAAGAGTTCCGGGTCGGTGAACACGCCGTGATGGACCCGGAAGATTTCTTCGTCGGGCCGGTCGTCCACGTAGAGTCGGATGTCATTGAGGATCATGTGGGTTCCAGATTTTTGATGGTGTCGCTGCACCGGTTTGTTCGCCTGCAGGCAGCCAGCCCGCCAAAAGTTCACTGCGGTTCAATGCGATTCTTGCGGAATGAACGCGGTGTTGTCCACGATTGCTCGATCGGTCAATCGACCTCGATTTTCGCATCCTGCGCCAGAGCCCGCGTGAGATCATACCGAGGTCGATCCGGCAATCGATCTAGCATGGACAGGCTAACGCGTCGGCGCCGAACATTCCGGACTTGTTCATTCCGCGGCAGATGACCGGCCGCACCGACGTTTCCGGAAGGGGCAGCATGAACCACGCAACAGCGAACGAAAAGCGGGCAGTAGCCGAGGCAGGTTCGACACTTGGCTATCAGACCGGCTTTGGCAACGAATTCTCGAGCGAAGCCTTGCCCGGCGCCCTCCCGCAGGGGCAGAGCAGCCCGCAACGCGCGGCCTACGGCCTGTACGCCGAAGCCATCACCGGCACCTCGTTCACCGCACCGCGGGCGCAGAACCGCCGCACCTGGGTGTACCGGATCCGGCCCTCGGTGGTCTCCGGGCTTTACAAGCGGCGCGACAACGGCCTGATCCGCACCGCGCCGCTTGCCACCGGCTGGGGCCCGAATCCGTTGCGCTGGAACCCGTTTTCCATCCCGGATGCGCCGACCGATTTCATCGACGGGCTTGCGACCCTCTGCGCCAACGGCGACCCGGTCAACCAGTCGGGACTGGCGATCCACGTGTACCGGGCCAATCGCCCGATGAGCGATCGTGCGTTCGTGAATTCCGACGGGGATTTCCTCGTCATTCCCGAGCAGGGTCGGCTGCGGGTGGTCACCGAGCTCGGCGTCATCGAGGCGATGCCGCGCGAGGTGGTGCTCATTCCGCGCGGGCTGCGCTTCCGGATCGACTTGCCCGACGGCGCCGCACGCGGCTACGTGGGGGAGAACTACGGAGCGCCGTTCCGCCTGCCCGAACTCGGGCCGATCGGGTCGAACGGCCTCGCGAACGTGCGTGACTTTCTGTACCCGGTGGCAGCCTACGAGGACCGTGAGCTGCCCTACGAGATCGTCTCCAAGACCGGGGGGAATCTCTGGACGGCCACGCAGAATCATTCGCCCTTCGATGTGGTCGCGTGGTATGGCAATCTCTCGGCCTGCAAGTACGATCTCGCGAACTTCATGACCATCGGCTCGGTGAGCGTCGATCATCCCGATCCGTCGATCTACACCCTGCTCACCTCGCCCTCCGACACGCCGGGCACCGCGAACCTCGATTTCGTTGCGCTTGCGCCACGCTGGATGGTGGCGGAACACTCGTTCCGGCCGCCTTTTTTTCATCGCAACATCATGAGCGAGTTCATGGGCTTGATCACCGGTGCGCACGAGGCGAAGGCGGGTGGATTCGTTCCGGGCGGCGCGAGCCTGCACAACTCCGGCGTGCCGCACGGGCCGGATACCGCAAGCTTCGAGCGCGCGAGCAGCGTGGACCTCAAGCCGCAATGGTTCGACAGTTCGTATGCGTTCATGCTCGAAACCCGGTACCCGCTGCAGCTGACCGAATTCGCCTCGGGTGCGGCAGAATTGCAGCAGGACTATGCCGACTGCTGGCAAGGCCTGAAGAAGAACTTCAGGCCGACGGCGTAGCGGGGCATGGCAGACAATTGACGAGGCACGAATGCTGACCGGAACCCTGGAAGCGGCAAAAATCCATCCCGTTCCCACGCAACTCGCGCGCGGCTTCCTGCGCAAAAAAACAC
>CAMBSA010000015.1 GCA_945869935.1 Bordetella parapertussis
GGCTGGCGCGCCCGGACACAGTGATCACCAGCAACTCATCGAGCTACCCGGTCAGCGAAATCGCGCGCGGCCTGCCAACGCAGGAGCGCATGCTCGGCCTGCACTTCTTCATGCCCGCGCACCTTATCCCCGCGGTGGAGGTGATCAAAAGCGAATCCACTCCCGAGGCCCTCTGGATACGCCTCGGCGAGATGGTGCGCGCACTCGGCAAGAAGCCGGTGATGGTGGCGAAGGACATTCCCGGCTTTGTCGCCAACCGCCTGCAGCACGCGCTGATGCGCGAAGCCTGGTCGTTGATGAACGAAGGCCTCGCCGGGCCGGAAGACATTGACGCCGCGGTGAAGTACGGATTCGGCCTGCGCTACCTTGCCGCCGGCCCGGTGCTGCAAAAGGACCTCGCGGGACTGGACATCCACTGCGCCGCCGCGACATCGGTCTACCCGACGCTCGCCAACGACAAAGCCCCGCCACAGGCCCTGCGCGACAAGGTCAGCCAGGGAAAACTCGGAATGAAAACCGGGGAAGGTTTCTACCGCTGGACCCCTGAGTCGGCTGCAGCCGAGCGGGCGCGCTACGAGCGCGTGCTTATCGCGGCCCTCGCGGTGCAGAAGACGGACGAGCCCCAGAAGAACGGCCAGAACGGCTGACCGGCCGCCCGAACCCCGCCGGCTTGCGACGCGGCGCGGAATCGGCGATCAGTTCAAACAGCAGTTCCCTCATCCAGAGACTCGCCGGGTCACGCTCGAAGCGTTCGTGCCAGTGAACCCGCACGTCGGTGCGAGGAATAGCCACCGGTGGCCTGAGCAGTTTGAGCTTGCCAAGCCTCTCGAAAACGGCCGCCGCACGCTCGGGAACGGTCACGATCAGGTCGGTCCGCTCGAGCAGCATCGGCACCACCATGAAGTGCGGTACGCGCAGGCTGATGCGCCTGCGGATTCCGGCGGCAACGAGTGCGTCCTCGACCACCCTGTGCCCGCTGCCGATGGAGGAAATCAACGCGTGTGATGCCGCAAGAAACTGCTCCCGGCTGAGCGTTTTTCCGATGTGCGTATGGTCAGCGCGAAGCAGGCAGAGGTAGGCATCGCTGAAAAGCGCGCGGTTGCGCACCGGCGCACGCAATCCGGGAAGAAAGCCGACCGCGAGATCGATCTCGCCCGATGCAAGTGCATCGGCGATCCGCTCCTCGCCGAAGGCAGTCGTCTCGACACGAATCCCCGGCGCTTCGCGCGCGAGGCGCTCGAGCAACGGCGGCAGGAACAGCATTTCCCCGATATCCGACATGTGAAAGCGGAAGCTGCGCTCGGAGCGCGCCGGGTCGAAGCCCGAGCGCTGCGCCAGCGTGCGCTCGATCAGGGCGAGCGCCTGGGAAATCGGCCCTGCGAGCGACTCGGCAAAGGGCGTGGGCTGCATGCCGCGCGGAGTGCGCACGAACAAGGGATCCTCGAAAACCGCGCGCAGCCGCGAGAGCGCATTGGACATCGCCGGCTGCGACAGCGAAAGCCTTGCTCCCGCGGCAGTCACGCTGCCTTCGCGCAGGATCGCGTCGAAGGTTCGAAGCAGGTTGAGATCGACATCACCGACATTCATGCGGTGAATCTATAGCATATGCCGGATCAATTTGACAAATGCAAAGGCGCCTCCTACGCTGGCCGGTCGAGTTTTTCCGGCAGCAACGGCTTTCGTACATCGGCCTTCGTGCATCATGTCTTTCGGGCTCTGCCCAAACAAGGAGGAGGACAACATGAACGGGAACAGCATTTTCAGGCGTTTTGCGCCCTTGGCGGGAGTGGCGATTCTCTGCGTGACGTCCTGGTCGGCACTCGCCCAGGAAGTAACGCTGCGCATGGTCAGCGCGTTCCCGGAAAACCAGTTCTACGTCAAGCGCACCCTCGATTGGATCGAAAAGGTCAACCGCGACGGCAAGGGCGTGTTGCGCATCAATTTCATCGGCGGCCCCAGGGCGATCCCGACCTTCGAAGTCGGCAACGCGGTCAAGACCGGGGTCGTAGATCTCGCGCTCACCACTGGGGCGTTTTATACCAACCTGATGCCCGAGGCGGATGCGCTCAAGCTCGCCGAGCTAACCGCGGCGGAGCAGCGCAGGAATGGGGCGTTCGAGTTGATAAACAAGATCTGGGCCGAAAAAGCCAACATGGCCTACCTTGGCCGCGTCACAGACTTCACGCCGTTCCATATTTACCTCACCAAGAAAATCGACAAGCCGGATCTGACCGGGCTCAAGATCCGCATCACACCGGTATACCGCGATTTCTTCCAGGCAATCGGAGCGACGGTGATGAATACCGCGCCGGGTGAGGTCTACACCGCGCTCGAGCGAGGCGTCATCGACGGCTTTGGCTGGCCGATCCACGCCCTGTTCGACAATAACTGGCAGGAGAAGACCAGGTTCCGCGTCGATCCCGGCTTCTACAACGCCGAATTGTCGATCGTGATGAATCTGGACAAATACAAGAGCATCCCGGCGAAAGCGCGCGAGATGCTCGAGCGCGAGGTTCAGGCCTACGAGGCGCAGAACGAGTTCTGGAAAACCTACAATCAGAACGAAGCCAAGCGCCAGGCCGACGCCGGCATCCAGACCATCACCTTCGACGCAGCCACCAGCAAACGCTATTCGGAACAGGCGAAGGAAGTCGGCTGGGCTGGCATCATCAAGGCGAGCCCGCAATACGGGCCGCAGTTGCAGAAGGTCCTGAGCCGCTAAACGAGCATCCGCACAAAGAACCGGGCAGCCCGCGATGAACATCGAAAAACTCTCCGAGCAGTACGGCAGACTGCTCACCTGGCTGGCCCTCGCGGGCTGCGCGGTGCTCTTCTGCATGATGATCCTGATCTGCCTCGACGTGCTGCTGCGCAACGCGACGATCATCCCCGGGGTACGCGGCCTCGCCTGGGGCAATGAGGTCACCGAGTCGATGCTCTATCTGCTCACGATGCTGACCGCGCCCTGGCTGCTGCGCCAGGGACAGCACATCCGGGTGGACATCCTGCTGCGCGCGATCCCCCGCACGCTCGCGTGGGTCTTCGAATGGATCTGCGATGTCATGGCGCTCGTCTGCAGCCTGGTCATCATGTGGTACGGGATCAAGGCAACCATCGCGAGCTACAGCTCGGGCGCGATGACGATCAAGGCATTGATCACACCGGAATGGTGGTCGATCGCCCCGCTGCCGATCGCGTTCCTGCTGCTCTCGATAGAGGTGCTTTTCCGGATGCACCGCCTGTACCAGGGTGAACGCGGTCCGCGTGATGACGCGGTATCTGCCGCATGAATCGCGGCATGATTAGCAAAAAGAGGGGGCGTTGATGTCCTGGGAAGCAGCAGCGTGGCTGATGCTGGGCGGTTCGACCATTCTCCTGTTCCTCGGGCTTCCGGTCGCGTTTTCGTTCCTTGTGATCAATCTTGCCGGGGCGATCATTTTCCTGGGCGGCGAAGCCGGCCTGGTGCAGCTGGTCAGGAACAGCGTGTCCTCGGTGACGAGCTTCTCGCTCACGCCGATCCCGCTGTTCATCCTGATGGGGGAAGTGCTGTTCCACACCGGCCTCGCAATCAAGGTCATTGATGGCGTGGAACGCCTGATCAGCGCCGTTCCCGGCCGGCTGTCCGTGGTCGCGGTGGTCGCCGGCACGGTGTTCTCCGCCATCTCAGGCTCGACCATTGCCACCACCGCGATGCTCGGCAGCCTGATGCTGCCCGTCATGCTCGCGCGCGGCTATCACCCGGTGATGGCCACCGGCCCGATCATGGCGATCGGCGCTGTGGACATGCTCATTCCGCCCTCCGCACTGACCGTGCTGCTTGGCAGCCTCTCGGGCATCTCGATCTCCAAGCTGCTGGTCGGCGGCATCGTCCCCGGCCTGATCCTGAGCCTCGTCTTCATCGGCTACATCATCCTGCGGGTGAAGATCAATCCGGAACTCGCGCCCAATTCCAAGTTCGAGGAGTTCCATGGCTGGCAAAAATACCAGCCATTTGTGAAGTACGTGATTCCGCTGGTGTCGATATTCGGCGTCGTGGTCGGAGCGATGCTGGTCGGCTGGGCGACGCCCACCGAAACCGCCGCGCTCGGCGCCTTCGCCACAATTCTTCTGGCGCTTGCCTACCGGGCGCTCACCCTGGATGCGATGCTCAAGTCCCTGCGCGGCACGGCCGGCGTGTCGGGAATGATCCTGTTCATCATCGTCGGCGCCACCACCTTCGCACAGCTGCTTTCGTTTTCCGGCGCAAGCGACGGGCTGGTGCAGATCATCACCGGGCAGGGCTGGCCGATCGCGGTGGTGATTGCCTGCATGATGGGCATGCTCATCTTCCTCGGGCTTTTCCTCGACCAGGTCAGCATGATGATGATCACCCTGCCGATCTTCATGCCGATCGTGCAGAAATTCGGGATCGACCAGGTCTGGTTCGGCGTGATGTTCCTGATCTGCATGCAGCTCGGCCTGCTGTTGCCACCGCACGGCCTGTTGCTGATGACCATGAAGGGCGTGTCGCCCCCTGCGGTCACGATGGCCCATATATTCCGCGCGGTAACGCCCTACGTGCTCTTCAGCATGGCGGTGCTGGCGCTGGTGTATTTCGTACCCGCGGTCGCGGTATGGCTGCCCAATCTGATCGGCTGAACGCCCCCGACAGGACGGCGGATCGCAACTACAACCAATGATCTAGCAAGGAGTACGTAATGGAACGCTCATTCAAGGAAGAAGTATCGACCCTGCGCCTGGGCGATGGCGATACGTTCCACGGCGAGGGAATTCTCGCGGTCACAAAGGCACTGCTGCAGTCGGGCGTGTCGTACGTCGGCGGCTACCAGGGCGCTCCCATTTCGCACCTGGTGGATGTGCTCAACGACGCGCGCGACCTGCTCGACGAGTTGGGCATCCACCTCGAGACCAATGCCTCGGAAGCCGGGGCGGCGGCGATGCTCGGGGCGTCGATCAATTATCCGATCCGCGGCGCAGTGGCGTGGAAATCCACCGTCGGCACGAACGTGGCGTCCGACGCGCTCGCCAACCTCGCCTCCGCAGGCGTGAAGGGCGGCGCGCTGATCGTCACCGGCGAGGACTACGGCGAAGGCGCCTCGATCATGCAGGAGCGAAGCCACGCCTTCGCGATGAAGTCGCAGATCTGGCTGCTCGATCCGCGCCCCGACCTCGAAATCATCACCCGCATGGTGCAAAAGGGCTTCGAGCTTTCGGAAATTTCCAGCACGCCGGTGATGCTCGAATTGCGCATTCGCGCCTGCCACATGTACGGCACCTTCAAGACGAAAGCCAACGTCGCGCCGAAAATCTCGACCAACACCATGCTGGACCAGCCGGAGTTCAGCACCGACCGTATCGTGCTGCCGCCGGCCACTTACCTGCAGGAAAAGCTGAAGATCGAGGTGCGCTGGCCCGCAGCCGAAAAATTCGTCATCGACGAAAAACTCAACGAGCTTTTCGACGGCGACATTTCGGACCTCGGCATCATCGTCATGGGCGGCTTGTACAACGCCACCGTGCGGTCGCTGCAGAGCCTCGGCCTGGCCGACCCCTTCGGCAAGTCGCGCATCCCGATCTACTGTCTGAACGTGACCTACCCGCTGATCCCGAAGGAAATCGCCTCCTTCTGCCTCGGCAAGAAGCATGTGCTGGTGGTCGAGGAAGGCCAGCCCTGCTTCATCGAGGACGCGGTACAGGCTGCCCTGCGTCGTGCCGAGATCAACGACCCGAAGATCCATGGCAAGGACGTGCTGCCGCTTGCGGGCGAGTACACCGGCGAAGTGGTGCTCGGCGGCATGACGAAGTTCCTCGAAGCCGCGGGATCCGCATCGACCGATACCGCGATGATCCGTGCCACGCACGATCGTCTGCTTGGCAACAAGGCCCAGGCCGCCGAGATTCTGGGCGCGCCGGTTCCCGGACGCCCGCCCGGGTTCTGCGTCGGCTGCCCGGAGCGACCGGTGTTCTCTGCGATGAAATTGATCGCGCGCGACACCGGCAACTTCCATATTTCTTCCGACATCGGCTGCCATACCTTCTCCACGCTGCCCCCGTTCAACATCGGCAACACGGTGCTTGGCTACGGCCTTGGCCTCGCGAGCAACTCGGCGATCGACCCTTTGTTCAACCGTCGCACGGTCACGGTCATGGGCGACGGCGGCTTCTGGCACAACGGACTGACCTCGGGCGTCGCCAACTCGGTGTTCAACAAGGATGACGGCATCCTCGTCATCATGAAGAACGGTTACACCTCGGCCACCGGCATCCAGAACATTCCATCGTCGCCGCACCAGGACGAGTTCAAGTCCACCGACATGGGAATCGAACGCGCGCTGGACAGCCTCGGGGTCAAATGGCGAAAGACCATCCACACCTACCACGTCTCGGAAATGGCGAAGACGCTAAAGGAAGCGATGACCACGCCCTTCAAGGGCCTGAAGGTCATCATCGCAGAAGCCGAGTGCCAGTTGGAGAAACAGCGACGGATCAAGCCGATCAACGCCGCTGCGCTCAAGCGAGGCGAACGCGTCATCCGCACGCGCTTCGGCGTCGACGAGGACACCTGCACCGGCGATCACTCCTGCATCCGGCTTTCCGGCTGCCCCTCGCTCACCATCAAGGAGTCCAGCGACCCGCTCAAGGTCGATCCTGTGGCTCACGTCAACAATGACTGCGTCGGCTGCGGATTGTGCGGCGAGGTGTCGCACGCCGCGATACTGTGCCCGTCCTTTTTCCGCGCTGAGATCGTGCAGAACCCGAGCGCATGGGATCGCTTCATGCAGAGCATCCGATCCACCGTCATCGGCTGGCTGCAGCCGGCCTAGTCAGGAAAAACGAAAATGAACCTACCCGAACGTCCGATCACCATACTTGTGGCCGCGCTGGGCGGCGAAGGCGGCGGCGTGCTCGCCGACTGGCTGGTTGCCGCTGCCACCGCCGAGAGTTTTCCGGTGCAGAGCACATCGATTCCCGGCGTCGCACAGCGCACCGGTGCAACCACCTATTACGTCGAGATCTACCCCGCCCGCTGGGACACGCTCGACGGCAAGCGCCCGGTGCTCGCACTCACCCCGGCGCCGGGCAATGTCGACCTGATGGTCGCATCGGAGATCATCGAGTCGGCACGTGCGATGCAGAACGGCTATGTCAGCCCCGATCGCACCACCCTGATCGCCTCGACCCACCGCGTGTATACGGTGCTCGAGAAGATGTCGATGGGCGACGGGCGGATCAACGTGGAAAAGATCATGAAGGCCGCGGACAAGCTGGCCAGGCGCGCCATCCTGTTCGACATGGCCGATCTCGCGGTGAAATCCGGTACCGTGATCAGCGCGGTGCTGTTCGGCGCGATGGCAGGGTCAGGCACGCTGCCGCTTTCGCGCACGGCCTGCGAGGACGCCATCCGCAAGGCAGGCAAGGGCGTCGAGGCGAGCCTCAAGGGATTCGACCTCGCCTATCGTCATGCCACCGGCGAGCTCAAGGCCGCAACGCTGGAGGACGCCAAGCGTTGGAAGAAATTTCCGGTCGAGCGCGTTGCAAAGACCTTCCCGCCCGAGACGCACCGCATCGTCGAGGAAGGCGTGGCACGCACCACCGACTATCAGGATGCCGCGTACGCCAGCCTGTATCTCGACCGCATAGAGCCGATCCTCGCGTTCGACCGCGAAAAGGGCGGCGGTGGAACGGGCTATAAGTTGACGAATGAAACCGCGCGCTTTCTGGCGCTCTGGATGAGCTACGAGGACGTGATTCGCGTCGCCGATCTCAAGACCCGCCGGAGCCGCTTCGAGCGCGTCCGCAACGAGGTGCGTGCCAAGCCGTACGAGCCTGTCCAGATCGTCGAGTTCCTGAAGCCCGGCGTGGAGGAAATCGCGGCCGTGATGCCTTCGGGCATCGCCTCGGCGATGCTTAACTGGGAAGCCGGCCGGCGCAAGCGCGGCCTGCCCGCCCTGCACAAGGGCATGTACATCAAGACCAACAGCATCACCGGATTCCTGATGCTGCGCACCCTCGCGTGGCTTCGTCCGCTGCGCCGCAAGACCTCGCGCTTCCCGCAGGAACAGGCGCTGATCGAGCGCTGGCTGCGCGCGGTCGCGAACGCCGGCAAGACCGACCTCGAACTCGCGCTCGAAGTAGCACTGCTCGGCCGCCTGATCAAGGGCTACGGCGACACCCATCAGCGCGGCAAAGACAACTTCCTTCGCATCATGGACACGCTGGTCGAAGCCGGCACGGTCCGCGACCCGCAGGTGTTGCGCATGACGGTACGCGCGGCACGCGATGCGGCGCTCGCCGATCCGGACGGCAAGGTGCTCGACGGTTCGCTGGAAAAGGTCGGTGTTCCCCGACGTCCGGTGAAGGCACACCCGATCCAGATCGTGCGCCGCAAGCCGGGACAGCAAAAGGCGACGTAGGCGGGCTGAACCACGTCATTGCGAGCGAAGCGTTCTGCGGGCCGTCTTGCTGACCAGGGTCGCCGCAATGACCGCAGGTGCTGAATCCACGCGGGGGGCCTGATGGAAGTCTCGTTCCACGACAAGATTGCCTCGCTCAAGCTGGGCGAGGGTGACACCTTCCACGGAGAAGGCATGCTCGCTGTAACCAAGGCGCTCCTCCAGTCGGGCGTCTCTTATGTCGGCGGCTACCAGGGCGCGCCGATTTCGCATCTGCTGGATGTGATGGTTCAGGCGCGCGACTGCATGCAGGAGCTCGGCGTGCATGTCGAGCCGTGCACGAGCGAGGCCGCCGAAGGCGAATGCCAGCTCGAACGGCAACGCCGGATCAGACCGATAAATGCCGCGGCACTCAGAAACGGCGAACGCGTGGTGAGGACCCGCTTCGGTGTCGACGATGACACCTGCACCGACGATCACGCCTGCGTCCGGCTTTCCGGCTGCCCCTCGCTCACCATCCAGGACTCGAGCGACCCGCTCAAGGTCGATCCGGTCGCACACGTCAACAACGACTGCGTTGGCTGCGGCCTGTGCGGCGAGGTGGCGCACGCGGCCGTCCTCTGCCCCTCGTTCTTCCGCGCTAAAATAGTGCAGAACACGAACGCATGGGACCGGTTCGCCGATCGCTTGCGCTCCACAGTCATCGGCCGGGTTCAGCCGGCGTGAATGCCCTTACAATGGGTATGCAATTTAGCAGCCCGTTTTTCGCAATTGTTCCGACAGCGCGATGCGGGCGTCCCGGCAATCCTTTCTGGTGAAACGCGTGTATTCCGATCTTGTCCAGCCGCGAGCGGTTCACCGCTCGGTCTATACCGATCCCGACATTTTTGCCGCCGAGCAGGAACGGATATTCCGTCGTGCCTGGATCTATGTCGGCCACGAAAGCCAGGTGCCGAAACCCGGTGACTTTCTCCTGACCCGGCTTGGCCCCGACGAAGTGCTGCTGGTACGCCAGGCCGACCGCTCGCTCGCCCTGCTGCACAACCGTTGCACCCACCGCGGCGCCCGAGTGATCACCGCGCCGCGCGGCAATGCGCGCCAGTTCACCTGCGCCTACCACGCATGGAGCTTCGACCTCGATGGTGGCCTCACCGGCGTGCCGCTCCCCGAGGGCTATTCGAAGGATTTCCGCTACGACGACAAATCGCTCGCGCGCGTTCCACGGGTCGCCTCCTATCGCGGTTTTGTGTTCGGCTCTCACGCCGCGAGCGGCCCCGACCTCCCCGCGTTTCTCGGAGGGATCACGAGTGTGCTGGACAACATGGTGGACCGCGCCCCCGGAGGCAGCCTGACCCAGACCGGCGGCCGTCTGCATATGGAGTACCGCGGCAACTGGAAGTTCTTCCTCGAAAATGCGGCCGACCAGGTACACCCGGGTATCGTTCACGTGAGCGCGGTCGCCGCAGCGCGCGCCGATCGGGAAGCGGCGGACCTTCCCGGCATGACGGGCCAGGTGGTCCAGATGCAGCTTGCAAACGGCCTGCGCGCCGCGGAATGGAACGAAGTCGGCATCCACGGCTACCCGGGAGGCCACGCCTACATGGGCAGTTTCTACCGTGGCGCGGGAGTAATCGCCGCCGAGCGCAAGGATCCGGTGTTCCAGCGCTACCTCGCCGCACTTACCGCGACCCACGGCGAAGCGAAGGTGCAGGAAATCCTCGCGATGGACCGCTTCAACAACCTGATCTGGCCGACGATAACCGTCAACTCGCGCTTTCAGGTGATGCGTGTGGTCCAGCCGGTCGCGGTAGACCACACGGTGGTCACAAGCTACTGCTTCGCGCTCGACGGGGCACCCGAGGAAATGACCGCGCTGTCGATGCGTTTTCTCACGGCCGCCGCGTCCTCGGGATCGCTGGTTGCCGCCGACGATCTGGATATCTTCGAGCGCTGCCAACGTGGGCTGGAAGATGCCGCCACCGACTGGGTGGACCTGTCGCGCGGCTTCGATCTCGACCGCACCGCGCCCGACGGCTCGATGAGCGCACCCGGCACGAGCGAACTGCACATTCGCAACCAGTTCACTGCCTGGGAACAATGGATGAAAGGGAGCCCGGCATGAGCAGCGCGGCTTCCCTCGAAGAACTTGCCGAGCGTTTCGTCCTCGATGAAGCGAGGATGCTGGACGACCGGCGCTATGCCCACTGGCCCGAGCTATTTCTGCCCGATGGCTGGTACTGGATGCCGTCGCAGCCGGACCAGGAGTCACCGCACACCGCAGTGTCGATCCTCTACGAAGAGCGGCGCCTGCTCGAACTGCGCATCCGCCGGCTTCTGCATCCCGCGACACCCGTGGAAAACCCTCCGGCGCTGGCCCATCGCCATGTAAACAGCATCGTCGCGACCGTGCAGGCCGACAGTTCGATCGAGGTGAATTCGCTGATGGTGATCTTCGTCCTGCGCGAGCGCATCCAACATATTCTCAGCGCCCGCGTGCGCCACGAACTCGCGCAGACCGGCGACGGCCTGCGCATCCGGAGCAAGACCGTGCGACTGCTCAACTGCGACTCTCCTCTATTCGCCTTTGCCGCACCGTTCTGAACTTGCCCCCCCACAAGGAGTGTCCATGAAACACGTTGCACGCAGTACCGCCCTAGCCGCACTGCTCGCCGTCTCGGGCGCCGCGGGCGCCCAGGAAGTCACAATGCGCACCGCGGTGTTCGTACCGCAGAACACGACCTTCGGCGAGATGTGCAGCCGCTTCATCGCGCATGTCAACGCCGAAGGCAAGGGCCAGGTACAGATGCGTCTGGTCGGCGGCCCCGAGGCGGTGCCCTCGTTCGAGCAGGGCAATGCGGTGCGCACCGGCGTGCTCGACATGGCCTGCGTCCCGCCCGCCTATTACACCAACGTGATGCCCGAGGCGGACGCACAGATCCTCGCCACCACCTCCACCGTCCAGCAAAAGAAGTCGGGTGCCTGGGCGACACTGCAGAAAGCCACCGCGGAACGCTTCGGCGGCGTGCATCTGCTGGCTGCCTACGGGGACGGCGTGCAGTTCCATGCCTACACTCTGAAACCGGTATCCAAGATCGCGGACATCAAGGCGCTCAAGCTTCGCACCACGCCGAACTTCACGCCCTTCTTCACCACCCTCGGCGCCGCGCTGGTCAACACCGCCCCGGGCGAAGTGCAGACCGCGCTCGAGCGCGGCGTGGTGGACGGCTACGGCTGGCCGGCACTTGGCATCTTCGATCTCGGCTGGGCGAAGCACACCAAATACCGCATCGACCCTGGCTTCTACACCGTAATCGTCAACGTGCTGGTCAATGGCAAGAAGTGGGCATCGCTCACCGATGCGCAACGCAACGTCCTCAACAAGTCGGGCGAGTGGCTCGACGATGACAACACCAAGTGGGTGAGCGAAAAGGTCGGCT
>CAMBSA010000016.1 GCA_945869935.1 Bordetella parapertussis
GCGGAATGTGCAGAGACTCACGGTACTTCGCGATCGTCCGCCGCGCAACCATGATCCCTTGCTGTCCCAGAATCTGAGAGATCTTGGAGTCCGAAAGTGGCCGCTTGTCGTCCTCGGCGGCGACCATTTGACGAATCAGCGCCCGGATCGCCGTCGCGGAACAGGCGCCGCCGGTGTCGGTTGCCACATGACTTCCGAAAAAGTACTTGAGTTCGAAAATGCCGCGAGGTGTGAGCATATACTTCTGCGTTGTCACCCGGGAAACGGTAGATTCATGCAGGCCAAGGACGTCTGCAATTTCACGCAGGACCAGCGGACGCATTGCGACCTCGCCGTGTTCGAAAAAGTGGGGTTGTCGATCGACTATTGCTTGCGATACGCGAAGTATGGTCTCGAAACGCTGTTGCACGTTTTTGATCATCCAGCGTGCTTCCTGCAATCGCTGCGACAACTGGCCTGACGAAGCACTGCGATTGCCCTGCAGGATGTCCGCGTACATGCGGTTTATCCGCAGCTTGGGCATGGCGTCGGGATTCAGGCTTGCGAGCCAAACGTTCTTGATTTTTTTAACCACGACATCCGGTACGACGTATCGAGTCTCAATCGTGGAAAACGCGGCTCCGGGCCGGGGGTTGAGACTCTGGACAAGACGTTGGGCGACGCGGAGTTGGTCGTCCGTGCAACTCAGCACTCGCTTGAGCCGAACGAAATCACGTGATGCGAGAAGAGGCAGGTGATTGTGGACGATGTCGATGGCAAGCGCCCGGCCTTCTGTCACGGGGGCGAGGTCGCGCAACTGCAGTTCCAAGCACTCAGCCGCGTTGCGCGCGCCGATTCCCGCGGGGTCCAGATGCTGCAGGTGCCTGAGTGCGATAAGCAACTCGTCCGGATCAATTTCGATTTCTTCCGGCAGCGCCTCGAGAACGTCTTCCAGCGACTGGGTCAGATAGCCGTCATCATTCAGGGCATCGATGAGTACGCCAACAAGGACGCGGTCGCGAGGCTCCAGATTGAGCATCGCAAGTTGGCCCATCAGGTGATCGCGCAACTGCGGCAGATCCGGCGCGACCTGCTGAAAATCAGGCTCGTCTCCGTCGTCCCGGCTGCTGCCGCTGTTGTTGGTCGCGGCGCCGGGCTCGTTGTGCCAGTCGAATTCTGCGGGCGTTGTGTCTGTCTGTGATTCCGCCGCAGGCGCGTCCTGCTGTTCCTGGGCTTCGGCAGACGATGTGCCGGTGTGAGGCACGATCACCTGATCTTGTTGGTTGTTGTCTTCCCGGTCGAGAAACGGATTGTCCGCGAGGAACTGGTCGAGTTCCTGACTGAGCTCCAGCGTTGATAACTGGAGCAGGCGTATTGATTGCTGCAACTGAGGCGTCAGCGTCAGATGCTGCGACAACTTCAGTTGCAGGGTCTGTTTCATGTGGGACGGGTGGGCAAGGGCGGCTTGTGACCGGCATTACATCCGGAAGTTTTCGCCGAGATAGACTCGCCTGACGTTTTCATTATAGACAATCTCGTCCGGTTTGCCGGACGCGAGGACAGTGCCTTCGTTGATGATGTAGGCGCGGTCACATATGCCGAGAGTTTCCCTGACGTTGTGGTCGGTAATCAGGACGCCAATTGACCGCTCTTTTAGAAAACGGATGATGCGCTGAATATCCAATACGGCAATCGGATCAACGCCCGCAAACGGCTCATCGAGCAGGATGAAGGTCGGGCGGGTTCCGAGCGCACGCGCTATCTCGACCCTGCGTCGCTCACCACCGGAAAGCGAGATTGCAGTCGAATTCCTGAGGTGCTCAATGCCTAATTCCCCGAGAAGGCGCTCAAGGGTTGAGGAAATCTCGAGCGGTGAAAGTTTCTGAAGTTCAAGTACCGCCTGTATATTTTCTTCCACGGTGAGTTTGCGAAACACCGAGGCCTCCTGCGGAAGATAGGAGACACCTAGCCTCGCCCGGGCATGCATGGGCATTCGGGTGATGTCGTGATCGTCGACTTCTATGCGTCCGCCGTCAACCGCAACAAGGCCGACGATCATGTAGAAGCATGTCGTTTTGCCGGCGCCGTTCGGCCCGAGGAGTCCAACGACCTCGCCGCTCGCAAGTTCCAGCGATACGTCCTTGACGACCTCGCGCGACTTGTAGCGCTTCTTCAGGTTGTTAGCCTTGAGCAGGCTCATCGGATCTGTGCCTGGCCTAGTTCTGCCGCGGGGTGCCCGAGGACGGCACAGATCTTGTTTCCTGAGGGGCGCCAGGGGATGAATCCGGCTTCTTCTTCGGCATGATCACCGCGCGTACACGGCTCTCGGGCGTCCCGCGGGGTGCATCCTTCGAGGCGAGTACAGTGAAGTATTCGGTTCTGGAGTCGTAGGAGATGTAATTTCCATTTACATCATCACCGCCATCCCTGCGCATTCTCGCACGAGTGAAAAATTCAACGCGGTCCGCTCGTCCATCGTATTCGATACGTTCCGCTTCGCCCTCTACATATTCGTTGAATCCCTCGCGCTTCTGACGGAAGGTTGCGAGATTTCCTGTCGCGATACCAAACTGGAATCCCTCGGCATCCTGGCGGACGGTTATCTTGTCTGCGCGAATGGTGAGGGTTCCTTGCGTGAGGACGACCTTGCCTTCGAATACTGCCGTTTTCTTCGCATCGTCGGCTGACATACGGTCGGATTCGATGTTGACGGGCTTGTCGCGGTCGGCCTTTTCGGCGTGTGCAAATTCCGAAGCTAGAAGGCCGGCCATCAGCAACCCCGATGCGAGGAGTCTGCACACCGCCCGGATCGAAGATGGTGCGTTGCCGAGTAGTACCTCGCCGTTGCAGGTCGGCTTGTGATTGCTAATGCTTCTTTGGCGCATCAAAGCTTCCCTTTACCCTGGCGTATAAGGCGAACTGGCGTGTTCGCCGGTTGTATTCCATTCCGGTGCCGGATATGGTCGAAGAACCTTCAAGTATCGTGACCAGTCGATCCGAAAGAATCAGGTCCTTCTTTGATAAAACGTGAAGATATTCGCTACGGACCTTCATTTCCGGTGCCTCGCGGGTTCCAACCCGCACCATCTCCACGTTGCCGTGAAAAAAGGCCTCTTCGTAGTCGCGTGTAACCCGGCCGCGCTCGGACGTCACGGTTACATCGGAGCCCTCACTGCGCTTCACGAAGTGTGGCGCAATAAGTTCGGTGGAGTCGTCGTCGGCAAAGTGAAACATCCGCTTTGCCGACAAGCGGTACTGTGGAATACCTTTTTCATCCATGCGCGTAATCGTGAAATTTTCGATGATCGCATCGGGATCATGGCGACGCGTTCCCGGATCGAGAAACGTGGGACCTTCGATGGCCTGCCGTAGCCATAGCGTGAGTGCCGCAAGCAGCAACATGAGCACTATCGGAAGAAGGTGGACTGCGCGCGACTTCATGTCAGATAACGCGCGATCGCGTCTTCAATTCGTCCCTGGGCACGCAGGATGAATTCACTGACGTCGCGCGCAGCTCCATGCCCACCTCGGGCCGAAGAAACATAATGTGCCCGGTCCCGGACGATTCCCGGTGCGTCAGGGACCGTTGCCGCGAATCCGCAGCGGGTGAGGACAGGCAGATCTACCAGGTCATCGCCCATGAATCCGACTTCGGTGGCCTTCAAGTCGACGCGCTTCAGGATCTGCTCGAACGCAACGCCCTTGTCATGCGAGCCTTGCACCACAAGTTCGATGCCGAGTTCGGATGCTCGCCTGGATACGATCGGAGAGTCTCTGGAGCTGAGTATTCCGACGCGGACGCCGCATTCCTGGAGCATCTTCAGGCCGTGCCCATCGTGTACGTGAAACGCTTTCATGGCTTCGCCGTGTTGCGCTATATACAGCCTGCCGTCGGTCAGCACGCCGTCGACATCAAAGATCATGAGCCTGATCGTGGCGGCCCGATTCGCAGCGTCTTGTGTCATATTGCCTTCGCGCGAAATAGGTCGTGCATGTTGAGGGCACCGACAAGACCCCCTGCCGCATTGACAACAAGCAACTGATTGACTTGTTGGCTCTCCATGACCTGGACCGCTTCGGCAGCCAGTCGGTCGGGACCGATGGATCGTGGGTTCGGGGTCATCAGGGTGGAAATCCGGACGCCGCGAATGTCTCCCGTTGTTTCAAGCGCGCGGCGCAAATCTCCGTCGGTGAATATGCCGACCACTTGATCGCTCTTGCCGACAACCGCGGTCATGCCCATACGCTTTCGCGACATCTCGACCAATGCCTCGGAGAAACTGGCGTCATCGCTTACTTTCGGCACTTCAGCCGCCTTGCGCATCACGTCGGAGACACGCGTAAGCAACTGGCGGCCGAGGGAGCCTCCGGGATGCGATCGTGCGAAGTCCTCGGGGCCGAAGCCGCGGGCGTCCAGCAGTGCAATGGCAAGGGCGTCCCCAAGTGCGAGCGCGGCGGTAGTACTTGCCGTTGGTGCAAGGTTCATCGGGCAGGCCTCCTGTGCAACGCCTGCGTCCAGGTGCACGTCGGCTTCGCTTGCAAGCGTCGAGGCAGAGTTGCCGGTCATCGCAATGAGTCGGGCGCCTTCACGTTTTATCATTGGCACTATCGCGAGCAGCTCGGCGCTTTCGCCGGAATTGGAAATGGCGACAAGGACATCGTCACGGGTGATCATTCCCAGGTCGCCATGGCTTGCTTCCGCGGGGTGTACAAAAAACGCAGGCGTGCCGGTACTTGCCATCGTCGAGGCTATTTTTCGGGCGATGTGGCCGGATTTTCCAATCCCGCTTACCACCACCCGACCCCGGCTGGCTAGAATCAGGCTGACCGCATCGAGGAAGCGCTGGTCGATACGCGCGACGAGGTTCGATACGGCTTCTGCCTCTATCGTTAGCACCCGTCGCGCAAGCTCCAGCGCGGTATTCGATACGGCCCGGATTTTGCCATCCTCGTGGGCACGCGGAGCCTCTATTGTCATGGTCCAAGAGTATACCAAAGCGCCCTGAAACTTCAGGTCCAAACGACGCCGGGGCTGGCGAAAGAGCGGTTGATCCTGAGCTAAGCTCCTACTTGGATATCTAACCTGATCTCGATAGATGACGAATACGCTTCAACTTGTGTTGGTTCTGCTCGCGAGCGCGGTACTTGTCGTGGCGGCCTGCAGAGCTGTGAATCTGCCTCCCCAGGTCGGCTATCTTATCGCCGGCGTAGCGATCGGCCCTCATGCGCTCGCCTGGGTGCCTGATTCGGTTGGCGCACGGCATCTCGCGGAGTTTGGCGTCGTTTTTCTCATGTTCTCGATCGGATTGGAATTCAGCCTCGGGAAACTGTATCGGATGCGACGGCTTGTCTTCGGGCTCGGACTCGCGCAGGTGACGTTGACAGTCGTCGTTGGAATTGGGGCTCTCATGCTGGTGGGTTTTGGCTGGAAAGCGGCTTTGGTGCTAGGTGCTGCTCTGGCGATGTCATCCACTGCGATCGTGGCACGGATGCTCGCCGAGAGGATGCACCTGGAAACGCCGCATGGTCGTGAGGTAATGGGGATTCTGCTGTTTCAGGACCTTGCTGTGGTTCCATTTCTGGTGTTGATACCGGCGCTGGCCGTCGGAGGGGACGAACTCGGTTCGAGACTCGCTGTGGCAACCATCAAGGCAGCTTTGATCCTTGCGTTGCTGTTTTTTGCCGGGCAGACGCTTATGCGTCGGTGGTTTCACATGGTTGCGCGTCGGAAGTCCCAGGAATTGTTCGTGCTGAATGTTTTGTTGATCACGCTTGCACTCGCCTGGCTTACTGACCTGGCGGGATTGTCACTCGCTCTTGGTGCATTCGTAGCAGGCATGCTGATCGCCGAGACCGAGTTTCGCCATCAGGTCGAGGCAGATATCAAGCCATTTCGGGATGTTCTGCTTGGTCTGTTCTTCGTGACAGTGGGTATGCAGCTGGACCTCAAGGTAGTAGGCGCGAATTTGCCTCTGGTCCTGTTCCTCACGGTCATTCCCGTATTGTTCAAGTTTGCACTTGTCGCCGCGCTTTCCCGGGCGTTTGGTGGAGGGAATGGAACTGCACTACGTACCGGTCTGGCGCTGGCGCAGGCGGGCGAATTCGGATTGGTCCTTGTATCGCTGGCCGGTGGGCTGGGTGTTCTGGATGCCGAGTTGGCACAGACTGTAACCGCGGCGATGCTCCTGTCCCTGATTTCAGCTCCTTTCATCATTCATTACTCGGATTGGCTGGTGATGCGCTGGTCGTCAACCGAATGGATGATGCGCTCACTCGAGTTACACAGGATTGCGGTACAGGGAATCGCGACAGAGAGGCACGTTGTTATTTGCGGGTATGGGCGCACCGGGCAACGTCTCGCACATCTTCTTGAGCAGGCGGGCGTTGGCTATATTGCGCTGGATATCGATCCTGAACGAGTTGGGGAAGCGGCCGCAGCGGGTGAGAACGTGGTGTTCGGTGACTCGGGGCGAGCAGAGTCATTAATTGCGGCAGGTGTTCAACGAGCCAGTGCGTTGGTAATTACGTTTGCAGATACTCAGGAGGCGCTAAGGATACTGTCTCATGTGCGCCGGCTCGTTCCAAGCCTGCCAGTTATCGTTCGTACGCTTGATGATGGTGATCTCGATCGCCTTACCGCGAACGGAGCGGCGGAGGTGGTGCCTGAGACGTTTGAGTCCAGTCTGATGCTCGCTTCTCATACGCTGGTACTTGTGGGCGTTCCATTGCGACGGGTTATGCGGCAAATCCAGACGGTGCGCGATCAGCGTTATGGTCTCTTGCGAGGATACTTTCACGGCGAAACCGATGCACCCGACGTTGGAGAGGATGCGCGCGAACCCCGGCTGCATTCTGTTCCGCTCGTGGCAGGAAATCACGGTGTTGGCACTCAACTCGTCGACCTTGGGCTTGGAGAGCTCGGCGCCGAGGTGACACTGCTACGCAGACAGGGGGTGCGGATCCCGTTGCCGCCGGAGGACACCGTGCTAGAAGCAGGGGACGTCGTTGTTCTTCTGGGTAATCAATTGTCGGTCGCAGCAGCAGAGATCCGGCTTTTGCAGGGTTAGCGTATCCGGGGGGAGTGGCATTTCACAAATAAAAAGACCCGCCGAAGCGGGTCCTTTTGTTATGTAAGTTCTTACAGGCTCTTGCAGACCGTGTACTGACTTTGGCCGTCTTCCGCGTAGGCATCAGCAGTTGCATCGACTGCTTTCAGGTCGGGATTCGGCGCGGTTTGCTTGATTGCGCGCAATTGGCCGGACTCTGCTCGCGCGTCATCCATCTGTGTATCGACGGCGATTGCAATCTTGTCCGGCAAATTGGTCGTGCAGATCATGTTTGAGGAAAAGCCCATCGTTGTCGCGCCCGCGCCGGTTTGAACACCAACGATACCGTTGACTGCATTCGTAGGTGGATTACCGACGACGCCGGCGTCAGCCAAGGCGGTCGGACCCGGAACGAACCCGGCCAAACGCAAGTGCCACCAGAATACATTCACCTCATCGGCGCCTGTGGGGGTGGCAGTCAATGACTTTTTGTACTGCTTTGTCGCTGAAGCTTCTGAAGACTTAAGAATGCCGTTGCCATCACCAGCCGGCGAGGCGCCGGCGAGCCAGCGCGTACCGCCGGTGTCGTCACCGGGAAGTGAACGATAGCGGTCCTGATATGAATAGACGGCCGCACTTATACCATTGAAATCATTGATGATATTCTTGATCTTGGCCTGCGTGATCATTTCCTGGCCCTTGAGAATTCCGCCAAGGAGCAGTCCGATAATGACGAGGACGATCGCGATTTCGACCAATGTGAAGCCGGACTCTTTACGGAGTGCGGTTATTTTTTCGCGACTAAATTGCGACATGGATAGCTCCAGCCTTTGGTGAGGTCTTTAGAAGTAGGCAAATTTAATGCCTGATCAGCTATAGCAAAAACTGGGTGTTTGGCCGAAAATCGCTGGTGAAGTGATGGAAATCCGACGAAACTGTCGAAAAATCATCAATTAGTGTCGTATTTTCGACGTCGACTGACGCGCCTCGATTTGCTTCAATCTTTGATCTAAAAACCGAATTTCAACCGGATCATGAATTAGTCCGTTTTGAAGCAATCCGCCAATCATGATTCGTGCCGTTTCCAGCTCATCCATATCTTCAAGGATGAAAATTTCCATTTGCTTGGCCCACAACGGAACGTTTTCTCCGGTCGCGTGCGTCTGAATGGCGGCGGCGTAGCGTCTGGCGAGAGGTAGGTCTCGTCGCTGGTGCTTTGCGATCACCGCAGCATGCGCCAACCACGGCCAGCGGCGGTTTGGGTCCTCCGAAAATTTTCGAAAAATAAATTCGAGCATCCGAAGTTGTTTCTCACGATCCGGAATCTCTGCGTAGAGTCTCGCGGCTGCCATTAGTGGATATTGGCCTTCCGGGTCCAAGTCGAGTATCCGGGATAGCCATGATTCGACGCGGCCGTAATCAAGGCGCTGCAGCGGCAGTTGACTGCCGACTTGAAAATCAAATGCTTGTAGATAAAGCATAAGGGCCTTGCCAAGCGTGATGGTGTCGCCAAAACTCGCAAAGCGAAGTATAGAGAGCGGCAGGGGGGCGGGCAGGCTTTCGGGGGCAGAGTGTCGAGTAGGGGTCGTGACCCGGAAGAAAACATGACCTCCCAGGGAGAGCGCAAGCACGAGGGCAACGTGTACCGGGACGCGGCAAATCGGTCGCTGACTCACTAAAAGCTCTTGCGGTGAAGGTCAAATAGAGTCGCCGCACCCGTCAACACGATGTAGAGCAAAAATTGTGCGATCAATAGTCCGATGGACGGCCACCCCGGAGCGTGCGATATGAGCCATTCCGTCCGAGTGACTCCGTCTAGCGCAGGCATCAGCCAAGCGACCAATTCCACGATGTGGCGAATCATCACGTCCGCGGTACCGGGATCGGGATTGGGCGATGCCGAAGCAATGAGCCGGATCGTGTCAACGGATCTGGCGAGAAGGTAAAAGCCTGCGGTAGATGCGAAGGCCGTAACTACGTGAGGGATGGATAGCGCGCACAAAAGCGCAATCGCGGAAACGAGATGCAACTCCATTGCGAGCGAGATCGCCCAGGTCGCCAGCCCGGAATACGATGGTGCAAGTGGAATCATGACGAGCGAAAAGATCAGCGTCAGGGAGGCATTCACCAGTGCTAACCCGAGATATTTCCCGTAGAAATACGCTGAACGTGAAACCGGTTGCGCGAGAAGAAACTCTATGATTTTGTCGTTCGAATCTCGGATCGTGCTGGTAATTGTAAAGGCGACGGCGAGAAAAACCGCGCCTACACGGAGCCCAGTCGCCACAAATGCGATCTGAATTTCATGCGCCTCCGTGAGCGCAATCTGATTTAGAAATTGGGCGGCGCCTATGGACAGAATGGCGAAAGCCACGGCAAGCCATGCCAGCCTCGTTCTCAGTGCCTCGAGCAGGGTGATTCGAGTCAGAATCAGGGCGAACGTCAAGGATGGCATGTGCACGCGAAGCAGAATCATGTTGTGTGTGACTCTGGAATATGCCAGTCCGCAGCGTATGGGGACATACGTATGTTTTCTCGGATGATGTGGGTTGTAGATTTTAGACGCAGAATCAGGCTGTTGGCATAAATCGTGCCTGTACTAATGCACAAAATCCAAGGTCATATTTACGATGGCTATCGAAGCTCTGATCCGTACTTCGCACAGTTACGTGCAGCGTCACTGGCGCTTGATGTTCGTCTTGATGCTGGTGCTGTTACACCTTGCATCAATGCGTGGGCCGGGAGACTTTTGGACTCGCGGTCTCATGCTCGCGCACTTTGGTTTGTTCATACTTTGGCAACCGTTCATGCGCGGGGAGCAACGGCTGACCGTGCTTCAGACTCTGGGTATTGTCGCGATTTCCGCTGGCATCCTGCTCTTCCTAAACTGGTGGATGCTGGGACTCTGGGTCAGTATTTTTGCCGGGATAGTGGGGGGCAAGGTTTTCCTGTTTCAAGCTCGTTGGCTGCGCCGGTTTTACCTTCTGGTTCTCGCAAACCTCGTGACGCTCCTTCTGGTCTGGGTGGTTCCGAGCATGTTTTTCGGAGGCACTCCGGCACTGGAACTCGAATTGTTTGTCATGTTTGGATTGCCCATGCTTTTCTTGGCGATGGCGTTCATGCCGACCGAACAGGACACGGTCGAAACGCCGCAGATAGTTGATTTCTTCTACGCGACATTGCTGTTTCTACTGTTCGTTGTCCTCGTGCTGGGAACCTTCGCGTTCATGCGGGTGGGAAACCTGCAATATGCGACTTCGTTGACCTACAGTATTCTTATTAGTGCGGGGGTATTGCTTCTCTTGAGCCTGGCATGGAATCCGCGCGCAGGTTTCGCCGGATTGTCGATGTACTTTTCACGCTATTTGCTATCCATTGGCCTGCCTTTCGAGCGCTGGCTGTACTTTCTCGCGGAACTATCGCAAATGGAGTCGAGACCGGACCGGTTTCTCAAAGAAGCCTGCGCAGGCCTCGCGCGGCTCCCTTGGGTAACAGGTGGTTTTTGGCACACCTCCAATGAGTCAGGCGACTTCGGAGAAGTGTCCAAAAATTCGGTTGAGCACACGAATCCCGAAATTCACCTGCGCGTGTTCACACGATCCCAACTCAGTCCATCGCTGGTCTGGCACTTTCACCTGTTGGGTCAGTTGTTGGGCGAGTTCTACATTGCGAAGATGCGGGAGCAGAAGTTGCAGCAGCAGACTTACGTCCAGGCTGTGCACGAAACGGGCGCGCGCATGACGCATGATGTCAAGAATCTGCTTCAGTCGTTAAATGTGCTGTGTTCTGCCGTCGAAAGGGAGGCAAGTTCGGATCCGCAGGAAATCGCAGCGTTGGTGCGGCGACAACTGCCGGTTATATCTCAACGACTTCAGCAAACCCTCGACAAGTTGCAAAAGCCCCAGACGGACACCGGTAGTTTTGTCCAGGCGAAAATCTGGTGGGACGGATTCAAGCGCAGCTATGGAAGTCGTGGCGTTGAATTTCATGAACACGACATCGAAGAGGGGGTGTTTCTGCCCAAGGAGCTTTTCGACAGTGCTGGCGATAATCTAATGCAGAACGCGCTACGCAAGCGAAAAGCCGATGAGCTCGTTATCATACGCGCAAGCTTTTCTTGCCGTGACGCAGTAGAGTTTTCCGTGTTCGATTCTGGAGACGCGGTTTCGGCGGAGGTGTTACAAGGATTGTTGCGTGGGCCGGTCCCGTCCCAGACCGGGTACGGTATCGGCCTTTACCAGTCATCCAGGCTGGCAGAAATCTCCGGGTTTTCCTTATCGTTGTCTCAAAATGAACGAGGCCGCGTATGTTTCACGCTTCGGGGAGACGGGCGCGGAAGCAGGCGGCATCCGGTTGAACGGTCCTGAACAGAAAAATCGAATCGACATCGCCAGATGGCTGGGCGTCAATCGGCGACTTCCGCTTATTGCGGCTCCCCATCTTGCTGCGAAATTGGCGGGTCGCGAAACAGCAGCCAAAGCGCCGCGCCATTGATCAAGACCCAAAGCACTTCCATGTAAAGCAACGGCACGTAGAAGCGTCGTTGCCATTTGTCTCCGAAGATGAAATAAAAGCTATCGAAAT
>CAMBSA010000017.1 GCA_945869935.1 Bordetella parapertussis
GCTACCGGACCGACTCCCTGCCCACCCTTCACCCGCTTGACAGCCAGTTCCTTGAACTCCGCCGTGTATTCCTGCTTCGGTATCTTGAACATCAGTTTCCTCCCGTTTCGTCATCCTATCGACTTACTCATGGAAGACGAAATTGCGGGGGAAGCTCAAAGCCCCAAAGAACATACGCGCCCTCAGCAATCCAAAGGCGGACCAGTAATCCTGTGGTCAGTGCGCAGCCAATCACTCCGGCTCTAAATCTTTTTCCGGTATCGCCAGCAAAAGCTTTGAAAGCATCGATGGAAACCTGTTTGGTTCACTCTCCAGCGTCTTAAGAGTGGAATCAAGTGTCGTGGTGTTGCTCAGACCAGCCCAAGTCGCAAGTTCTTTAGGGCTTGGGCTTACGTAAGCCATTAGCCAAGCATTGAAGGTGCGCCTCTCGATGCCGGTTTTGTAGACAACTTGTACGTCTTTGTGGCGACGGTCTTTTGAGATTTTCTCTAAAAGGGCGGAAATCACCTCTTGTTCACCTTCCAGCACCTGCAAGAACCTCCCGTCGACATACACTAATAATCCGGTGACATCTGCAAGCTTATTATTCACTCTTGAATCTACAAGAATCTTGTAAAGCTTCGACTTTGGCATCGGTTGTATTGCAGCTGATGTGTAAACTGATTGGATTAGCATGGCGTTCCCCGCCTCCCTCAAAGAATTTCTTGAACTTTATCACACAGTAATGCAGGATATCTTGGCTGGGCGCCCTTGTTCGGCGTTTACTTAACAGCAGTGAATTGTGCGCGGGGGATGCAGGTCCGGTTGTGGCCGGTTGTTGTCTCTTAGACCCGCCGCCTGCTGAGATTCCGACCGAAGTCCGCTTTTCCAAAACGCGAATCGTCACTCACGACCCAAAGCGGACATAACCCTTCCCTGAAAGCAGACACATAAAATGGCAGCTAAACAACCTATCGACGTGTCCGGAATTAATTGACCACTACACGGGTCTGCCACCCAGCGATTTAATCGCCCAACCCTATTGCAGCGTCAGCGCCCCGGTTTTAATCAGCGCCCGCACCCGCTGCGTTTCATTGCGCATGAATGTCTCAAACTCCGCCGGCGATCCGCCGGCAATAGTCAGATCGAGCGATTCGAGCCGCCGCCTGACCTCCGCGGTTTGAAGCGCCGCGTTGACCGCAGAATTAATTGTACTCACGATTTTCCGCGGCGTTACGGCGGGCACGACAACGCCGAACCAGTTTGAAGAGTCGGCCCCCGTGATCCCCTGTTCGCTCAACGTCGGCACTTCCGGAATTGCGGATAGACGATCCTTGCCGGCGACAGCAAGCACTTTCATTTTGCGCGCCTTGATCTGGGCGGCCGAGGAGGGCATGGTCGAATGCATCACCTGGATCTGCCCGCCGATGAGTTCGGTGATGGATTGCGCCGCCCCCTTGTAGGGAACATGAACAACGTTGACCCCGGTAACCGACTGGAATAGCGCGAGTCCGATATGAACGCTCGATCCGTATCCAACAGATCCCCAGCTGACCTTGCCCGGATTCGCCATGCAGTACTGCACCAGTTCCCGAACGTTGTTTGCAGAGAATGTTGGATTGGCAACCACGATCAGGGGCGTGTAACCGATAAATACGACGGGCGAAAAATCCTCGACCCGGTATTGGGCGTCCTGCTGCAGCAGCGGATTGTTCACGCTGGGTCCGGGGTTGGCGAGCAACAGCGTGTATCCATCCGGGGTGGCCTTGGAGACAAGCGTGGCGGCAATCGTTCCACCTGCGCCGGCGCGGTTGTCGATGATGACCTGATGTTGCCACGTCGCCGACAGTTTCTGCGCTACGGTGCGCGCCACAACGTCGTTCGATGCGCCCGCGGGATAGGGCACAACCCAGCGCACCGGCTTGTTCGGATATTCGGCGGCGGCATTCTCTGCCCGCGCCGGCGATTGCGCGGCCGCGACCGTCGAAGCGAGCAACAGCGCCATCCTCAAGAGCGTTGTCGCAGTCATCATTGCTGGTTGGTGCAGGCCATGAATCGCATCCAGACTTTCTGCGCAGCTACGATTCTGCGCGCTCCATCAAAAGGGTGACGATCGCCTTCACGGCGATTTCCGCCTTGAGGCGAAGCGCGTCGTCGTCGTCGCTGGCGATGGGATGCCCGATGACCGAGAATTTATAGCCCGGCAGGCCGTTGATCTGCGCCACCAGTTCCGCGCTTTTTATAAACCGGTCGGTGATGACCGCCGCGGCGGGTATGCCCAGGCGCTCGGCTTCGATTGCGTCGTGCAGACTGCACGACGAGCAGCTCCCTCAATCGCCGACTGCGGAAACGATAGCGTCGGCCCCGCTCATCGACAGCAGCATGTCTTTGGGAACCGGGCGCGTGGTGTCGGGTTTGCGGCGGCGGATAAATTCCCGTACGCCGTATTCGCGCTTGAGGATCTCGGCCACGAAATCGAAAAAACGCTCGGTGCCGACCTTGGCGTTGTCGAGCAGGCCGATCACGGTGCCGTCGAGCGATTTCAAAGCGGGCGCCAACTGAAGATTCCCGGCCTCCGCACCTAACGTCGGGTCCAGCACTCTGAGGGTCATGCGTTTCTCCTCCCGAAAAATTAGTCGTTGACGGCAACGGTAACGGCAAGGGATTTCTTGCCGTACCACGGCGGAACAATCGCGCCGAACCCGCCGGCAGGTCCGCCCGCGGCGATCACCAGCAGATCGTCGGGTGACCGCAGCGCGCAGTGGATTTTTTCTTCGTCCTTGCGACCCGCCACCGCGGATTTCCCCACGCTGCGCCATTCTTTCCGCGTGATGCGCGCAGTTTCGTATACATACTCGCGGATGTTCTGCTTGCTCCAGTTCGATTCCGTAAAGAACAAGCGGTGCTGTTTGGGAATGACGATCGCGTAATTGCCTTCCCAGATCGAGTAGGTCAGCATGTTCGCGCGAATAGCCGCGATATATGTGTCGAGGATCTCGCGTGGATCGTGCGTCCAGGCGTTCATGATCTGATGCGGCGATTCGACCGCCATGACCGTGATCGCGGACTTGCCGGCGGGAATTCCGCGTTCGACCGAGAGCGGAAGCCACGGGCTGTCTTCCTCGTCTTCTGCGAAACAAAAAGAAAATTTGCCCGGGTGCCCCAGCGTCGAGCGATCGAGCTGCCCGGGCTGGCCGCCGAGCACGTTGGTCAGGAACAGGCGGATCGAGCGGCCGATGCTGGCGTTGGCGCGATTGCCGTTGGCGAATACATTGTGCGTCGCATTCATGCCGATTCTGGTGCGCACCGGGCCGTTCACCACGATCATGGGAGCGCTGCCCCCGGTGCTTGCGGTGCTGCCGTGCAGGCAGAACTGCTGATCGCACATCGCGCGGACGATCGCGACGACGACCGGCATATATTCGGGCAGGCAGCCCGCCATCACCGCCGAGATCGCAACTTTTTCCGCGGTAATGCGCCGGCGGCGCACGGGTTCCATTCCGATGACGGTGTCGGGAAGCAGCGAGGCAGCGCCGAGAAAGGTACGAACCGCGGATTCCGTCGGCGGAACGATCGGCAGTCCGTCGGTCCAGCCGTTGCGCTGATAAAGCTCGTTGGCCTCAAACGCGTCGGCAACATCAAAAACCTGGCTCGCCAAACCCGACTCTGCGCTCATTAAAGTCCACCTGTTTTTTTCACCATGACGCGAGGCGCAGATCCGCACGCCGGCTTGCCGTTTTTCAGGAGAATAGGAAATTCAAAACACATTTTCCCCGCTGATGACTATATCGCCGGCCCCGCAAGCGGTCAATCGCGCGGTGTTTGGTGAAAATTCCCCGTTCGCGATGACTATTTGAGCCCTACATCTTGTTCCCGCCGACTCCGAATTGAGCACCCGACGATCAAATGCGAATCGGTGGCAACACATGCAGTCGTTATTTTCCTTTGAAATAGAGTTCCTGATCCTCGCCCATTTTTGGCGGAGACTTCTTCGCCATCGGGCGCTCGTTGTTGATGCGCACTGGACATCCAATGCTCAACCATTCGCCCCCTGCGCCCGGCAGGCTGACGACCTGCCCAAGCCCCTCGCGCACGTGCGGATCGTCCAGGATACTGGCTACTGAATTGATTGGGCTGCACGGCACACCGTTCGCAGTAAGCAGCTTGTCCCATGCGGCGACGGTATCGGTCAGGAACGTCTTCGTCAGTTCTTCCACCACATAGGGCTTGCGCTCCTTGCGCTGCCGCAGTGTGGCCAGCGATTCGTCACCCAGCCAATCCTTGCGCTCAAGTGCCGCGCTGAGCCTGCGAAAGTGGGCATCGAGATCGGCAACGACAACGATATAGCCGTCCTGCGCACGGAACGCTTGATAAACCACCCCGGTGGGGTGCCCCGAGCCTTGCGGCTCCGGCGTGACACCTTTGTTGAGATAAAAACCCGCGATGTAGCTAAGAAACCAGAGCTGCGTCTCCAGCAGGGACGAGTCGACTCGCACGGCCTCTCCGGTCGTCTCCCGAATCAGCAATCCAAGAATGGCAAGCAGGCTCACCATGAGGCCACCGCTCATGTCGACGATTGGGATACCGGCACGGACTGGCCCCTTCGGATCATTCGGATGCCCCGTGATGCTCATGCCGCCGGCCAGTGCCTGCACAACAATATCGTAAGCCGGGCGGTCGGCCATTGGTCCGCGATTGCCAAATCCCGTCAGCGAGCAGTAGACGATCTTCGGATTAATCTTCTTGATGTCTTCGAAGTCGAGTTTAAGCTTGGTGCAAACGCTAGGCCGAAAATTCTGGATAACGATGTCCGCCCCTTCGATCAGCTTGAACAGCTTCGCGCGATCTTCCTCCGACTTCAAATTGACGACGACCGAACGCTTGCCGCGATTCACCGCCTTGTAGTACAGGCTCATATTCGCATCGTCGAAATGCGGGAAATGCCGGGATTGGTCGCCCTCTGTCGACTCTATCTTGATCACCTCTGCACCAAGATCGGCCAGCATCATCGTGCCCAGCGGGCCAGCCAGCACACCGGAAAAATCGATGACGCGCTTCCCCGTCAGCGGACTCGTTGCAGTTACACCAGTTACCATGTGTTTCACTTCCCCGTAAATTTCGGTGGCCGCTTTTCCAGAAAGGAGCGAACACCTTCATAATGATCCTTGGTTCTGCGAGCCAGCGTCTGTGCAAACAACTCGTAGGTCACCATACCGTCGACACCGGTCTCAAAAGAGTGCGCCAGCATCTGCTTTGCCATGCCCAGTGCTGTAGTGGCACCACCCGCGAGTTCCGCCCCGATCTCCTTCGCACGCTTCAAAGCGTCGTCATCGGCCAATTCGGCAATCATGCCCATGTTCTGGGCAGTCTCGGCATCCAGCGTTGCGCCCCGGAGAATCAGGTTTTTGGCGCGCGCCATGCCAACGAGTCGGGGCAAGGTGAACGCGCCCGCCCAATCGGTCACCAGGCCCCGCTTGGTGAATCCGAAACCGAACTTGGCCCTCCTGTGCGCGACGACAATGTCGGCAGCCAGCGCGAAAAAGCAGCCGCCACCGAACGCCGCACCATTCACGGCGCTGATGACGATAAGCGGCGTGGTGATCAGCTTGCGCGCCATCTCGCCGACGTAGTGAATCTTCTGCAGCGCCTCTACGGGCCAGAAGTCGTCAAAGTTTTGCATTTCATCGGAAAGCTTCGACACGTCAGCCCCTGAGCAGAACGCTTTTTCACCCGTCCCGGTGACAATCAGCACGCTGCACGTATGATCCCTTTCCGCCTCATCCACGATGCGCATGAAGTCATAGCGCATGTCCCAGGTGAGCGAATTTCTGCTCGCAGGCCGGTTGATGATAAACGTCCATACGCCACCAGAGCGCTCGACGATGTAATCGCCCTTGTCTTCGACTGTATCTTTCACCCGATGATTCCTCTGCATGTGATTGAAGTTCTGCCTGCCGCTGCGATTATGCACCCTTGATATTGTTTTCCTTGACCAGACGGCGCCACGTGTCCAGTTCGCTTTTCACTTTCGCACGGAACTGATCGGGAGTGCTGCCGACGACCGTGAAGCCGGTGGTTGTCAGAACCTCTTGCATCTTCTGCGTCTGGAGGATCTGCATCATGTCGCTGTGAATACGTTTCATGATGACGGGAGGCGTCCCTGTCGGAACGAAAAGGCCGTACCAGACGCTGGTGTCGAAGCTCGGGTAACCGGATTCCGCAATCGTTGGCACTTTGGGCATCAGCTCCGTACGCTTCAGACTGCTGACACCGATCGAATTGATCTTGCCGGCCTGATACTGCGGCAGCGTCGTACTGGGCAAGTTGAAAATAATGTTGACATGACCACCGACAAGAGCGGCTAGCGCCGGCCCGGCCCCCGTATACGCAATGTTGTTCATCTGAATCTGCGCCACGGATTCGAATAACGCCATCGCCATGTGTCCGGCGCTGCCGATGCCGGCGTGCGAGTAAAGAACCGCGCCGGACTTTGCCTTTGCAAATTGCACCAATTCATTCACCGACTTCACGGGAAATGACGGATACGTAGACAACACTTGCGGGGTGAAGGCGATTTCGATGATGGGCGAAAGCTCCTTTATCGGATCGTAGGAAAGGTTCTCGTGCAGCGCGGGCGCGACGGTGATCACCGTCGCGGATCCGAACAGAATGGAGTAACCGTCCGGCGCCCCCTTTGCGACAGCTGCTGCGCCGATTCTCCCTCCGGCGCCTCCGCGGTTTTCGACCACGACGGGCTGCTGCCACTTTTCGCTCAGGCTGTTGGCGACGGTACGGGCAATCAGATCCGTGCCGCCGCCGGGCGCGAACGGCACAACGATGCGGACTGGTTTGGTGGGGTAGTCAGCAGCAAGTGAGACGTTTGCGACGAAAAACAGACCTGAAACAGCGACGGCCACCTGGCCGATCGACCCGTGAAATGCAACAACGATGCGATGTCGGATTCCTCCAGCTTTACTGATCATTTTTTCTCCATCTAAAAATAAACCATAACTTCCGCCGGGTGAGGAACAACAAGACCCACCTGACGGTCATGAAGCCTTGCGAGGACCCTCCAGGTCCTTCATGAAATCACGCACGCCCGGAACCCTCTCCAGCGACATCAATATCTCGAAGGCGGAATACGCATCAGACTTGCTTCCACCGGCGGCCAGGCAGTCGGCGAATTTGACGGCCAGCTCTTCAGTCTTCAGCGGAAAATTGTAGTCGCCACGCGCGGATCGAATCGGCCCGCTATCGAGTTTCCGTCCGTCCCGGGTTTCGATCACGACCCGATCGTTGAGGGCGTAGCCCGGCCGATCCGGATCTTCTTTGTCATCGAGTGTTATAACCACCCGTTTAATCATGGCCTGGACATCGGCGCGGGAAACAAATGCGTCGGTGAGTTCGGCAATGCCGACACGACCGGCGATGATCGGTGCGACTACGGCAAATTCAACGCTGAACTTGGCCTCCAGCCCCGTCGTTGGCGAGTGGTGGTGAAGAATGACGGCATTGCGCTTGCTGATCGAGACGTCGATGCGTTCGACCTCTTCGGGCTTCACCGGCGAGTCGCCCAGCAGGTCAAACACGCCGTCAATGCATCGGTGCGTGCAATAGCAGATCGGATACTTCTTGATGCTGATCCGGTTGTCGTTCGTGATGTGCCAGTCGATGCCGGCACGGACAGGAGCCTCCAGATTCACGCGTCCACCATATGAGAATGCATGCAGAAATCCGGGCGTGTGCTCGAAGACATCGGGTGCACCGGTGAATCCGTGGCTCACCAGCCGTGCGGCGACGACGCCGGAATGTGCTGCCTTCCCCGCATGCAGTGGTTTCGTCATCGTGCCGAAGTTCACCACGAGCCCTGCGCTCTGCGACGCAGCCACGCTCATTGCCATGACCGTTTTCTCCGCATCCAACCCGCGCAGTGACGCACAGGCTGCCGCACATGCGATGGCGCCGAATACACCGGTGGGTTGCCACCCCTTGGTGTGGTAATGGTCCAGATCGGCGTCGCGCAGGACGAGATCCGCAATGGTTTCATAGCCAGCCGCGTAGGCCGTGAGGGCCTGCCTGCCCGTGGAACCAATGGCTTCGGCCTCGGCAAGCACTGCCGGAACAAGCGCGGAGCTCACGTGGCCGATGGCCTTCTGCGATATGTCGTCGTAGTCGAGCGCATGCGCGGCAGTGCCATTTATCCAGGCTGCATCGATCGCTGACGCCCGCCCTTGTCCGCCAAGAAGCGTGGATTCGTTCCCGCCGGGTGTCACGATGGACTTCACAATCCGGGGTGCGGATTCTCCTGCGCCGGCAATCGCCACCCCGATGGTGTCGGCAAATGCGGCTTTAATGGCCCGCAGCACGTCAGCCGGCAAATGCTCGTAACGCAGGCCGGACACGAAACGGCCGAGCTCAAGACTCAACGACATGACTTCCCCTTGAACCTAGCGCCGGTTTGAGTGACCTCACGGCCGACGCGATCATCAGATGACACGACTTTAACCTTAAATGTCCATTTATGGTATTACTAACGTTCCAGGCAGTCAAACTGAATGGTTCGGATAAAATTGCTGCAGCGCATTCAACGGCACGCGGAAAATGAATAAAACGGATGAGGCACAAATGATGAGAGGGTTCGCCGAGTCGGCGGGCGTTCCGCTCTACCTTCGGGTAGCCGCTTCGCTTCGAACCCGCATACTGCAGGGCGAGTGGAAAGTGGGAGATCGCTTGCCGGCGTTCGAGGAGTTGGCGCGCAACTATGGCGTAGCAATGAACACAATACGCACCACCGTCGAAGTGCTTTCGTCTCAACGACTCGTATCGAGCGCGCGCGGACTGGGCACCCGGATCACCGCGGACGCCGCACCGCTCCTGCATCCCGAACTGAAGGCGGCGATCAACGATCCGCAGAGCCGCCTGTCCCCAGACCACTCCATTACCATGCTCATCAACCGGGAAGTAAAATCCTTGCCGGACGTCTTCAGTGCGGGCTATGGACAAGCGCCCCGCTACCGGCACATCCACAAGGTTCACGCCTTCCGCGGCGTGCCCTACGACATTGTCGCGGCCTACGTCGAGAAGTCGCAGTTCGACCGCTTCCCCAAGGGGGCTGCGAACAGCCAGACGCTCATGAACATGCTTCATGACCACGGGACGACACGGGTGGCGACGTCACGTCAGGAGCTGACGATCGCACACGCCGATCCCGAGATGTCTTCGCTCCTTCAGTACCCGCTTGCGGCGCCGCTCGCAAAAGTCCGCCACTGGCGCCTGGATCGGAACGGGGTCGTTATCTACACCTCTTTAGTGTTCTACCGAAGCGACATCTTCGTCTGGGATGTCACCCGCAAAGGGCGGGATGCCGACGCCATCGGCGAGGCGCTGATCGAAAAGCCCTCTGGGGCAACCGGGAACGCGGGGAAGCGCATCGAGGGTAAGCTCGGAAAAAAGCGTGAAAAAACCAGCCGCTGAGCCGACGGCCGCCCACACGAACGTGTTCGCCCGCATCGCGTGGCGATGTAACGTCTTTTCGACCGCCAGAGAGGGAAGTTCAGATGCACACTGACAAGCTTGTTTACGAGATCAAGGACAAGGTCGCCTACATCACGATCAACCGCCCGGAAGTCATGAATGCAATGGATCCGGATGTGTATGACGCACTCTCAAAAGCCTGGGTAGACGTCCGCGATAATCCCGAAGTCTGGGTCGCAATCGTCACTGGCGCTGGTCAAAAAGCCTTTACGGCTGGCGCGGATTTGAAAGCCATGAGCAAGAAAGTTCCGCGTCAGAAAGCTGATTTCTGGCTGACGCAGAAAGACATGCTGCTCAACCGCGGGCTCGAAGTCTGGAAGCCTGTCATAGCGGCGGTGAATGGCCACTGCCTCGCCGGTGGCATGACACTGCTCTTCGGTACCGATATCCGCATCGCCGCGGAGCACTCTGTCTTCGAGATTTCCGAAGTAAAGCGTGGCTTGCTTCCCGCCAACGGCGGGACCCAACGTGCACTGCGTCAACTCCCCTATGCCGTGGCCATGGACATGCTGCTGCGCGGCCGTCGCCTGACAGCCACAGAGGCCCTGACCTACGGTCTGATCAATGAGGTCGTACCCATGGCAGACCTGCAGTCTGCTGCCGAACGGTGTGCGCGCCAACTCTGCGAGCATGGGCCACTTGCCTTGCGCGCCATCAAGGAGCTCGCTATTCGCAGTCAGAGCCTGCCTCTCGAGCAGGGGATACGGCTTGAGCAGGCTGTGCAGGATATACTGCATTCCTCCGAAGACGCCAAGGAAGGCCCGCGTGCATTCGCCGAGAAGCGAAAACCGCGCTTCCAGGCCCGATGAACAAACCGAAAAGGCTCTTGATTGAAACTCTATCGCTCATCGCTATATGTCCCGGGCAATCGTCCCGCGTGGATGGAAAAAGCCGCGGGTTACGGCGCTGACTGCCTGATCCTCGATCTGGAGGACTCGGTTCCCGACGGGGAAAAGGTTGCCGCTCGTCCACTGGTCAAAGCTGCAATTGTTGCACTGAAGGCTAAAGGGCAATCGGTCAACGTACGGATAAACCCTGTCGACACCGGACTCACCTTAGACGATATAGAAGGCGTCCTTTGCCCGGAGTTAAACGGTGTCTCTCTACCGAAAGTCGAGACGGTGGCGGACATGATGGAACTCGATGCTCTGCTGACTCATGTCGAAAAGCGGAAGAACATGGCGCCGGGGTCTATCGAAACCCCCCTTGCCTGCGAAACCGCGCAAGGCATGCGCAATATCTACGACATCGCGACTTCATGTCCGCGCGTGAAACGGGTAAGCATCGCTGCCGGGCCAAGCGGTGACGCCGCGCGTGCAATCGGTTATCAATGGTCCAAGGATGGAACAGAAACGTTGTTTCTCCGCTCCCGAACGATACTGGAGAGCCGTGCAGCCGGCATCCAATATCCGACCATCAGCTCCTGGTGGAACATCAAGGACCTGGAGGGATTGGAGCGCGATGCACGCCTTAATCGGCAGTTGGGCTTCAGGGGCATGACGATAATTCATCCCTCGCACGTCCCTGTCGTCAACCGCGTGTTCACGCCGAGCGCCGAGGAAGTCGCGTTCTACCAAGGACTGATCGAGGCCATGGACGAAGCGCGCAGGCGCGGCACCGCGGCTGTTACCTACAAGGGCAACATGGTGGATGAAGCCATGGTGAAGACGGCGCACGAAATGATCGCGCTCGCACGTCAGCCTTGACCGCAGACTGGGCGTGTTCGAATTTTTGTGCAAACGGCGCTAAATTCGTTAAAACGAAACCTGATAACCACCGACCGGTTTTGGCCGGTTGCTCCCTCTGAGCCCCGCCGCCTGCTGAGATTGCGACCGAAGCCCGCTTTTTCAAAACGCGAATCGTCACTCACGACCCGTTGCAGCCGGTCGCGTTTCTAAATAGCTGCCGCTCGTTGCCCATCGCAGGATACGTGATGTAGCGGGCACAGGCGTTCGAGCTCCTTGCGCTGATGGGCGCCACAGCGCACCCCGGGGTGCAGGCTGAAGCCGTGCGCTTCGGCGCGCAGAGCTGCCGTGGTTTTCTCGTCCC
>CAMBSA010000018.1 GCA_945869935.1 Bordetella parapertussis
ATACAACCCTATATCGATGCGGTACTCGAAATCGTTGTTCGCCACGATATTCCTGCCGAGGATATCGTGGCGATCGATTGCACCATTGCCCCTTGGGCAGCAGCGATCGTCTGCGAGCCACGCGCAGCGAAACTTAAATTCGACTCGGAACTCGAGGCAATCGCCAGCCTGCCCTACCAGCTCGCCGTGGCCGCAATCGATCGCCGCGTCGACCTTAAGGCACTTGAACAGACCGCTCGATCCAGACCCGAAATCGCTCAGCTCGCCTGCCTAGTCACGCACCAGCTTGACTCGTCACTCGGACAAACCTTCGATGGCTCGGTCGCGATCCGAACGAAGACCGGCAAGACCCATCTCCTTAACGCCGATCTCGCACACGCAAGCCTTCCGAAGCTTCGGGAAAAGTTTCTTACAATCACCGGCCCATTGTTGGGCGACTGTCGGGCAAAGGCTTCTGCGGAGGAAATCCTGCGAGGCAACGAGCCACTTTGGAGGCCAGCCTCCCGCCTTTTGGCAGAACTTCAGCCAAACGCCCTATGACCAGCACGGGTTTGAAGCTCTCGGGCACAACGCAGCGTAACTCTCCGCTCCTTTCGCCAGGCATGGCGATGGCTCTTACGAGTTTGTTGAAACAATCATCCGGAAAGTAGATCGTGACCTCACACACTCCGAAAACCCGACGCCTGCGAATCGCAGTAGACGTAGGCGGAACATTCACCGACGTCACCTTGTGGGACCCTTCGGTCCCCGTACTTCTCGCAGCAAAATCCAACACGACGCCGAAGGATCGCGCGATCGGCGTGCTAGACGGGATCGTCCTCGCGCTGGAAATTGCAGGTGCAGGGCCGGATGAAGTGCGCGAAGTCATCCACGGCTCGACCACCGGCACCAACGCGTTGATTGAACGAACCGGTGCAAAAACTGGCCTTCTCACGACCGCAGGCTTCCGGGATGTCCTGGAAATCGGTCGGATCATGCGACCGGAAGCCGGCCTTTATGATTTCACCGTGGATCTCCCCCCCCCGCTTGTGCCGCGTTATCTTCGACTCGAAGCACGCGAGCGCCTCGATGCGGAAGGCGTTGTACTCCATCCGCTGGACGAGTCCGATGTAATCGCGGCGGCCACTACATTCGCAGCGCAAGGTGTTGAAGCCGTTGCGGTGTGCTTCCTCTTCTCCTTTGCCAACCCCTGCCACGAAGAGCGCGCCGCCGAAATTCTCGCCGAACGCCTCCCCGGCGTACCTATCAGCATTTCAAGCCGGATCTGCCCTGAAATACGCGAATACGAGCGCAGTTCCACCACGGTGATGAACGCCTATCTTTCACCGGTAATGTCGGCTTATCTCGACTCGCTCCAACACCGCGTCGAGTCTCTTCTGGGTAACGTTCGCCTCTCCGTCATCCAGGCCAATGGCGGATCGACCTCGATCGCCGCTGCACGGAACAAGGCGGTCACGACAGTCAATTCCGGTCCGGCCGGAGGCGTCGTTGCCGCCGCCTTTTACGGCAGGCTGCACGACCGCAACAAGCTGGTTTCCGTTGACATGGGCGGCACATCGTTCGATATCGGCCTCGTCGAAGACGGAACGTCAAAGACAACCACTGAAGGAACCTTCCAGGATCTCCCGGTACGCATACCCATCATCGATTTGCACATCATCGGCGCCGGGGGCGGATCGATCGCCTGGCGGGATCCGGGAGGCGCGCTCAACGTGGGTCCGCGCTCGGCAGGCGCGGAACCGGGCCCTGCCTGTTATGGTCGTGGCGGTACGAGCCCTACTGTCACTGATGCGAATCTGGTTCTTGGCCGCCTCTCCCCGGGGTATTTCAATGCAGGAAGAATGTCCCTGGATCTCGATGCTGCCCGTCGCGCCATGGGTTCGCTCGCAGAATCTCTCGGATTAAGCGTCGAGGAAACGGCACTCGGAATCATCCGCGTTGTCAACGCAAACATGGTCAAGGGAATTGCTGCGGTCACGATTCTTCGCGGTATAGACGTACGAAACTTTTCCCTCCTGTCGTTCGGCGGCGCCGGCGGAGTGCACGCAGTGGACCTCGCACAGTCGCTTTCGATGCGGGAAGCGCTGATTCCACCATTGCCGGGCACGTTCTCGGCCGTCGGACTGCTTGTGACGGAAGGTCGCCACGACTACGTCACGGCGCTCGGTGGCATTCGAACCGGGAACCTCGACCTGGAGCAGTTGGAAGCACACTATGTCCGGATGGAGCGCGAAGCGCTCGACGAACTGACCGGACAAGGATTCGCTGAATCAGCCATTTCGCTGATCCGCACTGCGGACCTCAAGGTGTCGGGGCAGACCTACGAACTCTCGCTACCGTTTTCGGGTTCTGGCAAAGTGGACGCGTGCGCCGTGGATGACCTCATCGAGGCGTTCTCACGCCTTTATCGCGAGCGCTATGCCTTCTTTTTCGAAGGCGAGCCGATCGAGATCGTGAACCTGCGCGTTGCAGCACTCGGCAAGAACGCGCCTGTGTCGTTCGAGCATCCGTCCGCCGGGAAAGCCGATCCCGTATCCGCGAGAAAGGGCCAGCGCCCCGTCTACTTCGAAAAACGCGGCTTCGTCGACACCGCGATATTCGAACGAACCCTGCTGAAGCCCGGAAACGTCATCAAGGGCCCTGCGATTGTCGAGGAAGCCACGTCCTCCGTCCTGATCCCGCCGGACACAGAGGCAAGCGTTCTGGATGATCTCGGACTCGCAGTGTTGCTCGATAAGAGAGGAGAGGCGCAATGACCGACATGATCAACATGCAGATCATCCGTTACGGCCTGGAACAGGTCGCCGACGAGATGGGATACACGCTGGTGCGAACCGGGAGATCCACTATCATCACAGAGATAAAGGACATCTCGTGCGTCATCACCGACTCGCGCGGGCAAACTGTCGCGCAGGCTCATCACAACCCGAGCCTGCTCGCCGGCTTTGAGATAACAATGAAGGAACTCACCTCCTTCTACAACGAGGACGACCTGGCTCCGGGCGATGTGATCATCACGAACGACCCCTACAAGGGCGGTCAGCACATCATGGACCTGTATGCGATCTCGCCGGTCTTTCACCGGGGCAAGCTGATCGGCTTTGTCGGCAACATTACTCACCATTCCGACCTGGGCGGTGTGGCTGCGGGCGGTGTCGCGGGAGGCATTCGCGAGATTTACCTCGAAGGTCTGCGCCTGCCTATGGTCAAGCTGTACAAGGCAGGCAAGGAAGACCGTGAGATCACCGCCATCATCTCCAACCAGATACGCGTGCCGGACCGTACCCTCGGCGACATACGCGCACAGGTCAGTTCCGTGATGGTCGGCGCGGAACGCCTCGACGCGATGTACGGGCGCTACGGGCTGGCCACCATGCAGAAAGCGTGCACGGATCTCCTCGACTACTCAGAGCGCAGAATGCGGCTCGGTCTTCGGAACCTTCCTGAAGGCGTCTATGAGGGAGAAGACTTCATCGACGATGACGGCGTCAATGATCGACCGATTCGTGTATCGGTCAAGCTCACGATCAAGGATGGAGAAGCAATCGTCGACTTGACCGACTCGGATCCGCAGGCGGAAGGCAACGTGAATGCGACGCTGGCCGGCGCCCATGCGGCCGCCTACTACGTAATGATCGCGGTCGTGGATCCCGGCATTCCACCAAATTCGGGATGCTATCGCCCGATTCACCTTGTGACCCGTCCGGGCTCCGTCGTGAATCCGGTATTACCGGGCGCTGTCGCCGCAAGGACAAATTGCACCCAGAAAATCGTCGAGGCTATGTTCCGCGCCCTTTCACAGGCAGTACCGAAGCGCGTGACATCCGGCTCCCACGGGCAAATTACGACATGCGGATTCGGCGGCAAGCAACCTGCAAATGGAGAACGCTTCATCTATACCGACATTCAGGGGGGGGGCTCGGGCGCCCGTCCGAACTGCGACGGCCGCGATGGGCAGGACAGCCACCTGCCCCGCTTCATGAACACACCCGTGGAAGTCACCGAGCGCCAGTTTCCAGTAAGAATAGAGCGCTATGAATTCATTCCTGACTCGGGCGGCCCCGGTGTACATCGCGGCGGCCTTGCGCTCCGACGAGACATCCGCATGCTAGCGGACAATGTCAGCTTTGCTAGGTATGCAGACCGGCACAAGTTCGCTCCGCAAGGGCTGTTCGGAGGTTTGCCCGGCAGCAAGGGCGCGTTTGTTCTGAATCCCGGCAAAGCGGGCGAACGCATACTCAAATCCAAGGGCCTGGATACGCTCGCGGAAGGCGATCTTGTGAGCGTCCGTCTCCCAGGGGCCGGCGGTTACGGAGACCCCCGCAAGCGAAATCCGGAGGACGTAGAGCGGGATCTGCGCGACGAAAAAATCAGCACCGACTCCGCACTCAGGGACTACGGAGTAACACCCGGTGCACTCTCGGGCTAAAACACCCGGCGCGCACTACTCGACGCGAATGTTGGCCTCCCTGATCACTTTGCCCCACTTGGCGGACTCGGCGCGAAGGTAATCCGCGAGTTCGTCGGGCCGGCTCCCGACGGGCTCCATTCCGATTTTCTGCAGCCGCTCGCGCAGATCCGTCTGTTGCAGGCTCGCTGCAACTTCCCGCGCGAGTTTGTTGATCGCCTCGGGCGGAGAACCAGCAGGCGCGAGCAAGGCCGCAAAGCCAACCGCCTCGTAGCCCGGAAGTCCGGCTTCAGATACCGTCGGCACCTCAGGCAGCAGGGCCGATCTGGATGTGCTGGTCACCGCGATTGGCCGTAGTCGACCGGCCTTGGCATGTGGTTCCGACGTGGCGATACTGTCAAATCCGGCCTGGACGCGTCCCGCCACGAGGTCCGCAAGTGCCGGCTGTGCCCCCTTGAACGGCACGTGTACCACATTCACACCTGTCGCAGACCTCAGCAACTCAAGCGCGAGGTGCCCGCTTCCGCCGTTGCCGGCGGAAGACCAGTTGATCTGCCCCGGGCGAGTCCGCAGGTAATCCAGAAGTTCCTTGATCGTTCTGGCCGGCACCTCCGGATTGACGACGAGAACCAACGCTGCCTTGCTCACCAGGGATACCGGCATGAAGTCACGAACCGGGTCAAATGGAAGGTTGGGAAACAGGTGAAGATTGGTTACGTGCTGGGGCGCAGCCATAAGGAGGGTGTAAGCATCCTTCGGTGCCCGCGCAACGATCTCCGTCCCGATATTGCTCGCCGCTCCCGGCCGGTTCTCGACGACAAATGGCTGTCCGATCCGTTCCGACAATCGCTGCGCAAGCATCCGAGCAGGAATGTCAGTGGGCCCACCCGGCGTCTGTCCGATCACGATCCGTACAGAGCGATTGGGAAAGTCACTTTGCGCATGCACCAGCGAACTGAACGCAAGTACAATTCCCGCACCCAACCTGAGCATGTAATCCATTTCACCTCCTCCTCAAGGAAATCTGAACCTTCGTTATAGTGCTTGCCGGCTCTTTCGGTTATCTTAACGTCTGAATCCTTCGTACGCATTTGCCAGTTAATAAACCCGTCTCCTCGTTGCTCGAAACGGGAATCCTGACCGAGCCCCACATTTTTCGGAGTAGCACGTGAAATCGATCAAGCATTCGGTTGCAGAGGAACTGAAAAGCGTTCCGCTGGAAGACCTTGTAAGGACACGCGTAGCCCGTTTCAGCGACATCGCCCCTGACTGGGATGCGTTCGCCGACTCCCAGATTGAAGGAAGAAAGCGCGCGCAGCATCGATTCATTGGCGCGGGCGGTTCCGGCAAGCACGACCCGAAGGCAATTCCTGCCGGCGGCTTCACACTAAGCATCATGAAGGTCCCGCCTGGACAGGGAGGATCAGCACACACCCACGAAATCGAGGAAGCGTTCTTCGTCCTCGACGGCGTGCTGACCGTGTTCTTCGAAGACGCGCAGGGAAAGAGGGTCTCCACGAAACTCAACAAGTGGGAAGTGGTGTCGTGCCCCGCCGGAATTCTTCACGGATTCGAAAATGAAGGCACGGTGGACGTATTCATGCAGACCTTCATCGGAAGTGGAAAACCCGGCCCCGTTGGCTATGCCGACGACAAGATTTACGCCGAGGAAACGCAACGCCTCGCCTCCAGAAATACAGCCTAGCCGCCACAGTAAGCCTATGGGTTGCATCGAGCGTCGCCGGGAGATCTGATCGCCTGTGCAAACGCATGCCTATTCACTTCAATCGAGGACCTTATCTGCGATGTCACAGAGATCAAGACTGCCCTTATCGCGTTGTTCAGACACTGCCCGAGGATTGTTGCTCGCGCTTGGCGTGGCACTGTGCATGAACGGGGCACTCGCCCAGACTCAAACCCCGACACCGGACAACTACCCCAACCGTCCGATACGCATCCTCGCCCCTTTCGCCGCTGGAGGAACGGGAGACACCGTGGCGCGTGTCCTTGCACCGCGCCTCACCGAAACCTGGGGCCAGCAGATCATCATAGAAAACCGCCCCGGAGCAGGCGGCGTTATCGGCATGGAAGCAGCACGGTACATGCCCCCTGACGGATATAACTACGTAGTCATCAGCAACAGCACGGCCGCTAGTGAGGCGATATACCCGAAACTCAACTACGACCTGCGACGGGACTTCTTCCCTATCAATATCGTCGCTTCGTCGCCGATGCTAATCGCGGTGAACGCCAAAGTGGACGCGGACAATATCGGACAGATGCTCTCCCTGATGCAACGTGATCCCGGACGTCGCGCCTACGGTTCCTGCGGCGTCGGCAGCGCCTACCACCTTGCGATGGAACTTCTCAAATTCGAATCCGGCCTGTCGATTCAGCACGTACCCTATAAGGGTTGTGCTCCTGCCATCGTGGACGCAATATCCGGCCAGATCGACGTCGTCATAGGACCGCCTTCGGCAATGGTTCAGCATATCCGTAGCGGAAAACTGCGTTCGATCGCCGTGACTTTCAATCATCGTGCCTCGTCTGCGCCGTCGGTCCCGACGATTGCAGAGAGCGGAGGAGCAAAGCTGGCCGCGTTTTCCGTGGATAACTGGTACGGATTCATGGCGCCCATCTCCGCACCGCGGGACATCGCCTCGAAGTTCGGCGGCGAAGTGAACCGCGTGCTGGGCCTGCCGGCAGTCAGGGAACAGCTCGCACTTGCGGGAATCGACGTTCGACTTGGCAACGCAAGCGCATTCATGGATGCCTACCTCGCCGATCTGCGCCAATTCAAGCGTGTGGTTGAAGCAGCAAACATAAAGCCCGAATAAGCACGTTCTCGTGCGCATACCCGAATTAGCGCGTTTTGGCGCGCAGTAATGGAGACTTTCGAATGAGCCTTTTACGACTGACCCTCGGATGCACCAACTATGACCGTACGCGCGCGGTGTACGACGGACGCGCCCCCATAGAGGGCGTCGACATCGTCCCGATCGCACTCGCGCCCGAGGAAGTCTTTCACCGAGCGTTCAAGTTCGAAGAGTTTGACATCACCGAACTGTCGCTAAGCAGCCACACCCTGATGACTGCACGCGGCGACAGCGCCTACGTGGGCATTCCCGTCATAGTTTCCCGAGTTTTCCGGCACTCCGGCATCTACATCCGTACCGACCGGGGTATCAATTGTCCGCAAGACCTTGTCGGTAAAACAATCGGGGTGCCCGAATACCAGATGACGGCCAATGTATGGATTCGCGGGATTCTCCAGGACGACTACGGCGTTCGCCCCGAAGACGTCAATTGGGTACGTGGCGGGCTGGAGGAACCGGGACGCGGAGAGCGAGCCCCACTTACCCTTCCACCTTCGATCAAGCTGCGCCAGATACCGGACGACAAGACCCTTTCACAGATGCTCGCGGATGGCGAAATCGACGCGATCATCACGGCCCGTGCTCCGTCGGTGTTTCGCCGAGGCGTCGCAAATGTCGACCGGCTGTTTCCGGATTATCGAAAAGTCGAGGAAGACTACTTCAAGCGCACCGGTATTTTCCCGCCGATGCATATCATCGGCATCCGGAAAACATTGGTGGAACAGCACCCCTGGCTGCCGGTGAGCGTCTACAAATCCTTCGTACGCGCGCGGGAAATCGCACTCGACGAACTCGAGGAAATTGCCTATTACTTTGTGATGCTGCCCTGGGCACTCGACGACTACAAGAAGGCCCGTGAAATCATGCCCGATGACTACTGGAGCTATGGCCTCGAATCAAACCGCAAAACCATGGAAACATTTACGCGTTACCACCATGAACAGGGAATCTCGTCGCACCTTGTCAAGCCGGAAGATCTGTTTGCGGCATCGACGCTGGAGCTGGCAAAAGTCTGAACAGCGCGGCAATCATGGTCCGCGTCTTGCATGCCGGTTGCGTTCGATTGCGCTGGCGAAGCATCTCAATCCCTTTCGTCGGAATATCACTTGAAACCTCCAGCATTTGCGTATTACTCGCCGCAGACAATCTCCGAGGCACTTGACCTGATCACGGACAAGGAAAATGCCCGCATCCTTGCTGGTGGGCAATCCCTGATGCCCATGCTCAACCTGCGGCTTGCCTCGCCCGATCATCTGATTGATCTTTCGCGGATTCCGGAACTCCGATTCATTCGCGAAAACGGGGATTCGATCGAGGTCGGTGCAATGACTCTGCAGCGTGAAATCGAATTTTCAGCGCTCGTTGCCGCAAGGTTGCCGCTGCTCGCCGAAGCGATCCGTTGCGTTGGGCATCGACAGACGCGCAATCGCGGAACGGTGGGAGGCAGCCTGTGCCACCTCGATCCCTCGGCCGAACTGCCGACTGTCGCCATGGCGCTCGACGCCACGCTGCTCATCCGAAGCCGGAAAGACTCCCGCGAACTTCCGATGCAATCCTTTCCCGCAGGCCTCATGACGCCGTCGATCGAGAGCGATGAACTTCTTGCGCAGGTGAACCTCAAGCCGTGGCCCTCCGGACACGGATGGGCATTTCTTGAATTCTCTCGGCGGCATGGTGATTTTGCGGTTGCATCGATCGCGGTCCTCCTGACTGCCGATACATCCGGCCGAATCGAACGTGCTTCCATCACCCTGGGAGGCATGGCCTATGCCCCAGTTCGTGTCGCGGCCGCTGAGCAAGCACTCCTCGGTTCGACATGCGGTGCTGACACAATCGAAACGGCGGCCGAAGCCTGCAGCCGGACAGACGCACTCGACGACCCACATGCCCCGGCGTGGTACCGAAAAAGACTGGCCCGAACACTTGCCGGTAGAGCCATCACCACGGCCCTCAAGCGTATTCACGGAGCAGGAAAATGAGCACCGCGCAGGACACACTAGAACGCGATATTCGCGTCAGCGTCAATGGCAAAACCTACGAACAGCGCGTGCCGGTACGCATGCACCTTGCCGACTTTCTCCGCCAGAACCTCCGGCTTACCGGCACGCATCTCGGATGCGAGCACGGTGTATGCGGCGCATGCACCGTGCTAATCGACGGCCACAGTTCGCGGGGCTGCCTCACGCTTGCAGTTCAGGCTCATGGCAGAAACATAGAGACTGTGGAAGGACTAGCCGACGGCGACAAGCTTCATGCAATCCAGCAGGCATTCTGGGACAAGCACGGCCTGCAGTGCGGTTATTGCACCCCCGGGATTCTCATGTCCCTGCTTGAACTCCTGCGTGAACAGCCCTCTCCCGACGAGGCGACGGTTCGTGAGGTCCTGTCGGGACATCTTTGCCGCTGTACCGGGTACAACAACATCGTCGCTGCGGCCCTCGCAGCCGCAGAAACGCTCCGCAACCAGCCCATGGGGATCAAATGAACACCCCAGAACCCCGCGTAATCGGCACACGCGCACGCCGCATCGAGGATCCTGCACTGCTTCGCGGCGAAGGGCGGTTCGTGGATGACATCGTTGTCCCGGACATGCTCCACGGCGCATTCCTGCGCAGTCCATACGCGCACGCACGAATCCTTCGCATTGACACCACCGCTGCGAAGGCGCTACCGGGTGTGAGTGCGGTTCTGCTCGCATCCGACCTCGATACCGTGTTGAAGGAAAAGCGCATGCCGCCGGGGTTCCCGGGCGGAACGTTGCCGGCAAACATCACTCCGTATGTACTTTCATGGGACGAAGTCGCCTATGCAGGCGAACCCTTCGCCCTGGTACTCGCCACGAGCCGGGGAATAGCGGAAGACGCGACCGCGCTCATCGACGTCGAGTTTGAAGCCCTTCCGGTGATTGCTGATTGCCGGGACGCAGTCAAACCTTCCTCCCCCAAGGTCAGACGCGAAGTCGAATCGAACATCCTGCAGCATCTGAAACTTGGCTATGGCGATACGCAGGCAGTGTTCGCATCGGCCCCCCATGTCTTCCGTGAATCCATCCGCCAGCACCGGGGGGCCGCGCATCCGATGGAAGGCCGTGGCGTACTCGCAAAACCCGGGACCGACGATTCGGCACTGACTGTCTGGACATCGTCGCAGATGACCAATGAAGTTTTTACCGCGATTGTCGACATGCTCGGCATCGACGAGAACCGCCTGCGCGTGATCGCGCCGGATGTCGGTGGCGGATTCGGCTGCAAATATGTGGTGACCAGCGAGGAAATTGCGGTTTCCGCGGCAGCCGTGCTCACCGGGCGGCCCGTAAAGTGGATCGAAGACCGTCGGGAGCACTTTCTCGGCTCGATACAGGAACGTGACCAGCAATGGGACGTCGAAATCGCGGTCGATGTCGAAGGAAAGATTCTGGGCATTCGCGGCACCATGATTCACGATCACGGAGCCTATACCCCGCAGGGCACCAATGCCGCATACAACGCTGCGTCATCGGTCACTGGTCCGTACATCGTTCCGGCCTATGCACTTGAGGTGTTCGTCGTGCAGACCAACAAGGTCCCGGTCATTCCAGTGCGCGGCGCAGGCTACCCACAGGCCGCGTTCACCATGGAACGCCTGCTCGACCGCGCGGCGAGCGAGTTGGGGATCGCTCGGGATGAAATTCGCCGCAGAAACTTCATTCCTTCGGCCAAGATGCCGTACACAAAGCAGTTGAAGAACCGTGCCGGTGCGTCGATGACCATCGACAGCGGCGACTACGCAGCGTGTCAGGAAATGGCGCTCGAGGCTATCGGCTACGCGGACTTCGGCAGGCGGCAGGCGGCGGCCCGCGCCGAGGGACGCCACATCGGGATCGGTCTCTCGCACTGCGTGAAGCCTACCGGTCGCGGCCCGTTCGAGTCCGGACGTGTCCAGATCACCCCGAGCGGCAAGGTCAGCGTCTATACCGGCGCACTGGCGATGGGCCAGGGCCTAAAAACATGCCTTGCAATGATCTGCGCGGAACAACTTGGCGTGCCGATCGAGTCGATTGAAGTGATCGCGGGTGACACGTCGTTCAGCAATTACGGCATGGGCGGATTCGCGAGCCGCCAGACGATAATGGCGGGATCATCCGTGCACCTCGCTGCAGTGGAAGTCAAGAACAAGGCGATCAAGGTAGCGGCCGGACTGCTCGAAGCAGCGGAAGAAGACCTCGTGTTGCGCAATGGCCGGGTCGAACTCGTGGGCGTGCCGGGATC
>CAMBSA010000019.1 GCA_945869935.1 Bordetella parapertussis
TAGTCGATGACAAGGCGCGCGCCGTCCTCGAGCCGATCCATCCGGTCGAGCCGTGCCTGGACGCTGACGCCGCCGTGTTCGATCGCGCGCTTGGCTTCGACCGCTTCGACCGCGAACGGCGGTCGCGTCGCATCCACAGTCTCGAGCCATTCGCGCGCAGCGCGCGCGAGGCGTGATGCTTCGAGCTCGGCGAATCGCCCCTCCAGGGCATCGGGCCGGAAGCGCTTCACGCGCTCGATCGCGGCCGTCGCCGATTCCGCGAGCAACGCATCCAGCCCGCCTCCGGCGATCGCCGCCTTCAGTCCGGCCTGGTCGCGCAATGCGGCCCACGCGCGTGACAGCACACCGTGCATCAGCGTGCCCCGGTCGGCCGCGCTCAACCCCGCCTCGACGCTCTCCAGCGCGCGGGCACCGAGTCGATGCGCGGCGAACGCGCGAAACGGGCAGGCCGCCTGATCACGAAACACGCCGGTGCCGCCGGTGAGAGGCTCCCCGGGCGTCCAGGCGGGCGCAGGAGGCTCGGCGATGCGTTCATACGCGCCGCGCCCGTTTGAACCTTGCCGCCCGGCTTCGAATTGCCGATCGCGGGCGAGCGGGTACTCCGGAACATCAAGCTCTGCGAAGTCGAGTGCCTCGATCGGCTCGCGCACGATCAGCGGACTGACCGAGAGTTCGCGCTCGCCATCGCGCAAGGGATGCGAGAACAGCACCTCGGGCGCGGCGGCGAGCCAGCCTTCGGTGATGCGGCGGTCGAGCGCAAGCGAGGCGGTGGCGGAGGCTTCCGGCACGCCGGCGCGGCGCTGCAATTCCACCGGCAGGAAGGGACTCGGGCGCGCATGCAGGGGCCAGGCCTCGTCGGTGAGTCCCATCACCCAGAGATGATCGAAGGCAAGGCCCGCCGACTCGAGCACGCCGAGCACCTGGATCGGCTCGTCGTTCGCCTCCGGCTGGAACAGCGTGTCCGCAGCCATGCGGCGAAGCCGGCTCACCGCATCGCGAAACCGCATGCGCGGCAGCACGCGCTCGATCGCGCCGAGCACCGAGATCAGTTCATGAAATTTCTTGAGCGCCTGATATTCGGCCGAGTCCGGCGCCCGCCCCGGGAAGCCGGCCAGTTTGAGCAGCGTGTCGATCCGCCGGCCCCAGTCCGCCGGAGACCCTTGACCGCCCAAATGCTCGCGCGCATGCGCGGCAAGGCGCCCGAGCAGGTGCGTCGCGCCCGGCGCGATCGGGCCGAAGTCCTCTTCGGCCAGGCGGGCAAGCCGTCCGAGGCTCAAGGTAGCGGGCGAACGTTCGCGCAGGCGCGCCTCGAGCCGCGCGCGCGCCGCCTGCTCCTCCTCGCCGCCGGCGATGAAGGGCGACCGAAGCAGCAGGCTCAGTCGCGCAAATTCGATGCGCGCGCCGGAGGCGGCTTCGAGCAGCAGCAGCGCCGCATGAACAATCGGAAAACCGGACAGCGGCTCGCCGAGCGAGATGTTGAACGGCGGCACGGAATCCGGCCCGGGCGACAGCACGGCTGCGAACAGCCGGCGTATCGCCTTGCGCTGCTTCTGCAGATCCGGGACGACGATCGCAATCCGCGCGGCATCGGGGTCCGGACTTTGCTCAAGGCGCGCCCTCGCCCAGCGCGCTGCGGCGAGAATCTCGTCCTTCCCGGTGGGAAACGACAGGCGCATCGCGCGGCCTCCACTTCGGACCGGCGCGCTTTCGAAGACCTCGACTCCGGTTGCCTCGAGCGCCTCGACGAAATTGCGCTGCTGGGGCGAAAGCAGGTCGAAAGCGTGGAGCACCAGGCAGGACGGCCGTTTCAGCGCGGAGTTCGCAAGATGCGAGGACACGAGCGCGGGCAGGCGCGCGGCATCGGTCCAGCCGTTGCGCGCGCATTCGCGTTCGATCGCGCCCGACCAGGCGAGGAACGCGCGCGTGTCCTCGTTCTCGGCAAAGCCCTCGATGGACCCGGCGAATCCGAAGGCATGCGCGGTTCGCCACGCTTCCCGGCAGGCGGCCGCCGCCTGCACCCGCGCGAGCAGTCCCTCGCCTTCCCGGGAATCGCCGACGACGCGCTCCCAGAGCGCCTGTTCTTCCTCGGCGGACAACAGCAGAGGCAGGTCTGCGGCAAGCTCTGAATACAGCGCGTCTTCATACAGGCGGCCGAGAAACGCGCTCAGGGGCAGGATGTCGGCGGCGTCCCAGTAGACAAGGCCGCGGGCGAGTTGATGACGGTCGAAGTCGTGCTCGAGTTCCTGCGCCAGGCGCCGATTGGGCGTGACCACCGTGATTCCCGCGGCGCCTCCCTCTGCCAGACGCGTGAACAAGGCGTCGGTATCGAGTTTCGGGAAGGAGTGTTCCGGCGCCATGGCTGCGATGATAGACGAGCCGACCGGATGCGTGCGCCTGAGGCCGGTACACTCCCGGTCACCGATGCGGAGACTTCCACAATGTCGCTGAACCTGATTGCCCGCTCACTGATTGCGGTATCCCTGGTACTGTTTTTCGCGGTATCGCACGCCTCGGCCCAGTCGCCGCACACCCACCAGCACAGCTTCAGCGACGCAGCAAAGTGGTCGCGGGTATTCGACGATCCGAAGCGCGACCCATGGCAAAAGCCGCACGAAGTGATCACGGCGCTCAAACTCGCACCGGATGCATCGGTGGCAGATATCGGCGCAGGTACCGGTTACTTCTCCGCCCGCCTTGCGCTTTTCGTCCCGAAGGGCAAGGTCTATGCGGTGGATACCGAGCCCGATATGGTGAAGTTCCTCGAAGCTCGTGCGAAAAAGGACGGGCTTTCCAATCTCGTGCCGGTGAGGGGAACCAACACCGATCCGCGGCTGCCTGCGCCGGTTGATCTGGTGCTGCTGGTGGATGTCTATCACCACATCAAAGGTCGGCAGACCTATTTCAGCAAGCTGCGCGCCTCGCTTGCACCGGGCGGCCGGGTGGCAATCATCGACTTCAATCAGACATCACGTTCCGGGCCGCCGAAGGCCGAACGAATCGCGCCGGAGCGGGTGAAATCCGAGATGGCCGCCGCCGGGTATGCCGCGCCAGCGGAATTCGGCTTTCTGCCCAATCAATTTTTCCTGGTGTTCAACGTAGCCACACCCTGAACCGGTTGCGGAGCAGTGCCTCAGCGCTCGATCAGGTGCTTCTTGTCCTTGACCTTCGACCACTGATCGGCGTCGGCCGGCGCGTCCTTGCGTTCGGCAAGCGTCGGCCAGGACTTGGCGAGTTCGCGGTTGAGTTCGATGAACGGCCGTTGCGCCGGCGGCACGTCGTCTTCGGCGAAGATCGCCTCGACCGGGCACTCCGACACGCACAGGGTGCAGTCGATGCACTCGTCCGGATCGATGACCAGCATGTTCGGGCCTTCCCGAAAGCAGTCGACCGGGCACACGTCGACGCAGTCGGTGTATTTGCATTTGATGCAGGATTCGGTGACTATGTAGGCCATGTCGGGTTTCGGTCTTAGCAACGGCGAAATTGAGTCTTAGTACCTGAATTTTAACATGCATTCGGCCATTTCCCCGGTACAGCCCCCCGCCGCTTCAGGCACTTGCTTCACCCGGGCTTGCAATTCGGCTAGGATAGCCCCACCTGTTCGCAATACCCTGAACTTCCCGTTCCGGAATTTCCGCTTCCCGCCCCCAATTACCCCCCCTTTCGCGGCACCGTCCGCTTTCCTGCTGAGGCTTCAATGAGTGACGAAATTTCCCATGTAACCGATGACTCCTTCGAGTCCGATGTACTCAAGTCCGGCACCCCGGTGCTGGTGGACTACTGGGCCGAATGGTGCGGTCCCTGCAAGGCGATCGCGCCGGTGCTCGCCGAAGTGGCCAAGGAGTATTCCGGCAAGCTCAAGATTGCGAAGCTCAATGTCGACGAGAACCAGGAAGTGCCGAAGAAGTACGGCATTCGCGGCATCCCGACGCTGATGTTGTTCAAGAACGGCAACATGGAAGCCATGAAGGTGGGTGCGCTGAGCAAATCCCAGCTCACCGCCTTCCTTGACAGCAACATCTGAACGTCTTAATCCCCACAAATGCGTGGCACGGGACCCCGTGGCACGCAGGTCCGGAAGGCCCATGAAGTCTTCCGCTTCGGTTTCTTCCGCTTCTTCCCCTTAAAGCTGCTGTACTGACAGGCCCAACAGCCCTCTGTACGCCCCTCTCCTGCCGCCTTTTCCTGCCGCTTTTCCCGCACGCTTATGCATTTGTCCGAATTGAAGTCACTGCACGTCTCGGCCCTGATCGAGATGGCGCAAACCTACGAGGTCGAAGGCGCCAATCGCATGCGCAAGCAGGAGCTCATTTTCGCGCTCCTGAAGAATCGTGCGAAAAAAGGCGAGGCGATCTTTGGCGATGGCACACTCGAAGTGCTGCCCGACGGTTTCGGGTTCCTGAGATCGCCCGACACGTCCTATCTCGCCTCCACTGATGACATCTACGTCAGCCCGTCGCAGATCCGCCGTTTCAATCTGCACACCGGCGACTCGATCGAGGGCGAAATCCGCACGCCCAAAGATGGCGAGCGCTACTTTGCGCTGGTCAAGGTGGACCGCGTCAACGGCGAATCGCCCGAGGCGTCCAAGCACAAGATCCTGTTCGAGAACCTGACGCCACTGCATCCGAACGTGGCCCTGCGCCTGGAGCGCGACATCAAGGCCGAGGAAAACATCACCGGCCGGATCATCGACATCATTGCGCCGATCGGCAAGGGCCAGCGCGGCCTGATCGTCTCGCCCCCGAAGGCGGGCAAGACAGTGATGCTGCAGCACATGGCACATGCGATCATCGCCAACAATCCGGATACCGTCCTGATCGTTCTGCTGATAGACGAGCGCCCGGAAGAAGTTACCGAAATGCAACGCTCGGTGAAGGGCGAGGTCGTGGCCTCCACCTTCGACGAGCCGGCCTCGCGCCACGTCCAGGTCGCAGAGATGGTGATCGAAAAGGCCAAGCGCCTGGTCGAGCACAAGAAGGACGTTGTGATCCTGCTGGACTCGATCACACGGCTCGCGCGCGCCTACAACACGGTCGTGCCTGCCTCGGGCAAGGTTCTTACAGGCGGCGTGGATGCGAACGCGCTGCAGCGCCCGAAGCGGTTCTTCGGTGCCGCCCGCAATGTCGAGGAAGGCGGTTCGCTCACGATCCTCGCCACCGCACTGATCGACACCGGCAGCCGCATGGACGATGTGATCTTCGAGGAGTTCAAGGGTACCGGCAACATGGAAGTGCACCTCGATCGCCGGATGTACGAAAAACGGATTTTCCCCGCGATCAACGTCAATCGTTCGGGCACACGCCGTGAGGAACTGCTGATCAAGCACGAGGTGTTGTCCAAGATCTGGGTGTTGCGAAAACTGCTCTACCCGATGGATGACCTCGAGGCGATGGAATTCCTGCTGGACAAGGTCAAGGGAACCAAGACGAACTCCGACTTCTTCGACTCGATGCGCCGCGGCTGACGTAGAGTCAAAATCGGCCCGCTCCTTGATAAGTCGCTGAAAATCTGGGATAATTAAAAGTTCTTCCACGCTCGCAATGCAGGCTGCTGCAGGTCGGATTCGGTTTGTCGGATCCACCCTCGCGCGCCCGGGCAGGACCGAGCAATTCACTCAAAGGAAATGCAATGAAACCCGGCGTTCACCCCGAATACAACGAAATCAAGGTCACGTGCTCCTGCGGCAATACGTTCGAGACGCGTTCGACCCTGGGAAAACCCTTGCAAGTCGAAGTCTGCTCCGCCTGCCATCCGTTCTACACCGGCAAGCAGAAGATGGTCGACACCGCCGGCCGCGTGGAGAAATTCCGCCAGAAATACGCTGGCAAAAAGGCAGCGACCCCGCCCGCAGCGGCGTGATTCTGCGCAAGGTCGTGACAAAGGCAGCTTCGGCTGCCTTTTGTTTTGGGCGCAGCTTCGGCTGCCTTTTGTGATTTGGACGCAGCTTCACATGCCGGTTACTGCAGCAGTTCCGCATCCCTTGTGACAAAGCTGATTCCCCCCCCTAGCTTGCGCCCCGCACGCAGATGAAACTTTCCTCCCGCCTTGCCTTGCCACCGTCGCCCGTGGTGATCGCACTGCTGGTGGTGGCCTACGCGCTTCCAGGACTGCTGGGCCACGATCCCTGGAAGCCGGAAGATGCGATTGGCATGGGCATCGTCCACCAGATGCTCACCCACTCGCAATGGTGGATTCCGCATCTCGCGGGCGAGCCCTTCGTCGAAGACGGCCCGTTGCAGTTCTGGTTCGCTGCGCTGGTTTCCCGGCTTGCGTCGTTTGCGCTGTCGGCTGACGACGGCGCGCGTCTCGCGACTGCGGCTTCGCTCGCCGTCTGCGCGCTGTTCCTTCGCCGCGCCACGTTGGCGCTGTGGGGGCCGGCGCAGGGTACCGGTGCAGTTCTCGTGCTCCTCGGATGCCTTGGCCTGTTGGTGCATGCGCACGAAATCATCGCCGAGTTGGGCCTGCTCGCGGGTCATGCAATCGCCTGGTACGGGCTCGTCCGCGCGCGAAAAAACGTTCGGGCCGGAGGCATCGCCTTCGGAATCGGCCTCTCTGTCGCAGTTCTGTCCAAAGGTCTGATCGCCTTCGTCGCACCGGTCGCGGTGGCCATGCTGATGCCACTTCTCTCGCCCGAATGGCGCACCCGCGCCTGCGGCAAGGCGTTGGCGAGTGCAACCGCCTTATTCGCGTGTGCCATGGCGATCTGGTGGTCGATCGCCGCTGCGAAATCCCCGGAAGCAAGTGCCGCGTGGATAGCCGGGCAGATCTCGCTCATCACGTTGCCCGGAGCTGCACGACTGCTCGCCGGCATAAAGACACTTGCCTGGGCGGCCTGGCCTGCCTGGCCGATCGCGCTCTGGTATCTGTGGGATCAACGACGCACGCCACGTTCCGCCGGCATAGTCTTCGGCGTGACGGCACTTGCCGCAACCCTTGTGACCCTGCTTCTGCTGCCCGAAGGACGTGAAGTCCACGCGCTAAGTGCGCTGCTGCCGTTTTCCCTGCTTGCGGGCGCAGGGGTCGAGCGACTGCGGCGAGGCGCCGCCAATGCGCTCGCGTGGTTCGGCGCGATGTGTTTCACCGCCCTTGGCTGCTTCGTCTGGTTCGGATGGGTGGCGATGATGACCGGGATGCCTGAGCGCATGGCGCGCAACTTCACCCGTTTGGAGCCGGGCTTTGTCCCGCAGTTCCAGTGGACAGCCCTGATTGCCGCGTTTGTTCTGAGCGCAGGATGGATCTGGACGATTGCGCGCAGCGAGCATTCCCCGTACCGAAGCGTCCTCTGGTGGACCGGCGGCGTCAGTCTTTTTTGGGGTTTGGCGATGACGCTCTGGCTGCCGTGGGCCGACTACGGCAAGACCTACAAACCCGTGGCGATGTCGCTCGCCGACGGACTGAAACGCGCACTGCCCCGCGGGGCTTCGTGTATCGAAAGCCGGGGACTGGGCGAATCGCAGCGTGCCGCGCTCGATTATCATGCCGGCATCGTCACGCATCGCGCCGAAACGCATATTCGGGGTAGCACGCCGATCCGTTGCCCCGCGTTGCTGGTCCAGGGTCGTTCGGGTGAAGACGAGCGTGTCGGTCAGGGCTGGCGCCGAGTCTGGGAAGGAAGCCGGCCGCGCGACAGCGAGCGCTACCGGCTGTACATCAGGGAATAGAAGCCGCATGTCTCGACTGACGCAAAGTCCCGCCTGGATCGCGCTTGAAGCGCACCGGCACGAAATCGCCGACCAATCCCTCACCGGCTTGTTCTCGGCAGCCCCCGGGCGCGCCGCGAGATTCAGCATCGAATGCGGCGATCTTTTCGTTGACTGGTCGAAGCAGCGCGTCACCGACAAGACGATGCAACTGCTGCGGACCTTCGCGGTGCAATCGGATGTTGCGGGCTGGCGCTCACGTATGTTCGCGGGCGATGCGATCAACAGCACCGAGAAACGCGCTGCGCTTCATTCTGCCCTGCGCGACGAAGATTCGATTGCGACGGAGGACGTTCGGACGGTGCGTGAGCAGATGCGCCGGTTCGTCGAGTCGGTGATAGCGGGTGACATTCGAGGCGCCCGCGGCAAACCGTTCGCCGCTGTCGTCAACCTCGGCATCGGCGGATCGGACTCGGGACCGCGGCTGGTGGCGCACGCGCTGCACGGTCTCGGGGAATCGGGACTGACTGTCCGCTTCACCGCCAACGCCGACGCGGCCGACCTCAATTACGCGCTGCACGGGCTCGACCCCACGACGACACTGATCGTGATTGCCTCCAAGACCTTCGGCACGGTGGAGACGATCAACAATGCAAGCCGTGCGCGGGAATGGCTTCGAGGCACTCTGGGCGCCTCCGCCGAAACGCACCTCGCCGCGATAACCGCGAATCGGCCGGCCGCGCTCGACTTCGGCGTGGCGACGGACCGGATTTTTCCGATGCAGGATTCCATCGGTGGCCGGTTCTCGGTCTGGTCCGCAGTCGGCCTGTCGGCGGCCCTCGCACTCGGCTGGAACTCGTTCGAGCGCCTGCTCACGGGCGCCCGTGCCATGGACGCCCACTTCCGCACTGCTCCGCTCGAGGCGAATCTTCCAATCGTCCTTGCGCTGCTTTCGGTGTGGAACACGAATTTTCTTGGCGCACAGAGCGAGGCCCTGCTTCCGTATTCGGAGCGTCTGCGCGACCTGGTCAGCTGGCTGCAGCAACTCTCGATGGAATCCAACGGCAAGTCGGTTGACCGCGAAGACAATCCGGTCGACTACACCACCGCGCCGATCATCTGGGGCGGCACCGGTTCGACCAGCCAGCACTCGTTCCACCAGTTGCTGCACCAGGGCACGCGCTTCGTTCCGGTCGAATTCGTCGTGCTCGCCGACTATGACGGTGACAGCGGCTCCCACGACCTGCTCGTTGCAAACGCGATCGCGCAGGCCGCCGCGCTGATGACCGGCGCCCCCGACGGGCAGCCGCACCGCCGCTCGCCCGGCAACCGCCCGTCTACGACCATCGTGCTGCGCAAGCTCACCCCCGAATCGCTCGGGCAATTGCTTGCCCTCTACGAGCACAGGACATTCGTTAATGGCGTGCTCTGGAACATCAATCCGTTCGACCAGTGGGGTGTCGAACTCGGCAAAGGCATCGCGCGTCGACTGGCCGAAGGACATCCCGGCGAACTCGACCCGTCCAGTGCTGCGTTGCTGCGACGCGCTCGCGGCGAGTCCGGCACGCGTTGACTTGATCCGGACCTGCGACTACGCTGCGGCGAACGCGCAGGCATCGATGGCCGCTGGCCCAGCACATCACCGATTATTCCGAGGCAAACGATGAATCAGCCGATTGACCCGATCCAGCATGCCGAAGCCTCTTCCCGGCTGAGCGTCCCGTTGTTCGAGGAACTGCGAGTGCTCCTTGGCGATCGTGCAACCGCCTCCCGCGGCGTGCGCGAACACCACGGCAAGGACGAGTCCTATTACCCGTATGCCTTGCCCGATGCGGTGGTGTTTCCGCACACGACCGAGGAAGTCCGGGACGTCGTCAACATTTGCCGGCGCTTCAACACCCCGATGGTGCCCTACGGCGTCGGCTCTTCGCTCGAAGGCCACGTGCTTGCGATCCGCGGCGGGGTATGCGTCGACCTGAGCCAGATGAACCGGATCGTCAAGGTCAACACCGAGGATCTCGACGTCACCGTGCAGGCAGGCGTCACCCGCAAGCAACTGAATGACGAGATACGCCACACCGGCCTGTTCTTCCCGGTCGACCCGGGGGCCGATGCGTCGATCGGCGGCATGGCCTCGACGCGGGCATCGGGCACCAACGCAGTGCGCTACGGCACGATGCGCGAGAACGTGCTCTCGCTCACCGTCGTGCTCGCCGATGGCCGCGTCATTCGCACTTCGCGTCGGTCAAGGAAATCCGCCGCCGGCTACGACCTTACGCGCCTGTTCGTCGGCGCCGAAGGCACACTTGGCATCATCACCGAAGTAACCGTCCGCCTGTATGCGATACCGGAGGCAATGTCCGCCGCGGTCTGCTCGTTCAAGGATATTGGTGGTGCGGTCAATACCGTGATCCAGACCTTGCAAGCCGGCATCCCGATCGCGCGCAGCGAAGCGCTCTGCGCCCTCACCATGAAGGCGCTGAACGCGCACTCGAAGACCACTTACCGCGAACAGCCCACGCTGTTTCTCGAATTCCACGGCACCGCGGCCTCCGTAAAGGAGCAGGCTCAACTGGTTCAGGAGATCGCAACCGAGCATGGCGGCGAAGGCTTCGAATGGGCAACGCTCACCGAGGACAGGAACCGGCTCTGGTCCGCCCGGCACAACGCCTACTTCGCCTGTCTGCAACTGCGTCCGGGCACGCGCGCGGTGTCGACCGATGTCTGCGTACCGATATCGCGCCTGACCGAATGCATGCTTGCTACGGCACGTGACATCGACAGCGCATCAATGCCCATACCGATGTTCGGCCATGTTGGGGACGGAAATTTTCACCTAGTCATCCTGGTCCGCCCGGAAAGCGAATCGGATCTCAAGGAAGCGAAAACCCTGAACGAGCGACTGGTGAACCGCGCCCTCGAGATGGAAGGCACCTGCACCGGCGAACACGGCATCGGCATGGGCAAGATCAAATGGCTGATGAAGGAGCACGGGGAAGGCTATGACCTGATGCTTGAGCTGAAGTCTACGTTCGACCCGGGGAACCTTATGAATCCGGGGAAACTGGTCGCAGACGCTGCGTAAGGCGAGTCAACGGGCATTGCTCCCGGCAATGCCGCGCTTCCATCAAGAAGACCAACGGCGGTACATCAATGATGCACGGGCGACACCCGTGCCCGGGCGCTCCCCTGAACTGGAGCCGGAATTTCCGGACGTCGGGGCGGCTCACAACTTGAGGAAGTTGTCCCGGTAATACTTCAGCTCTTCGATGGATTCGTAGATATCCGCAAGCGCTTCATGCTTGCCGTGCTTGACCACGCCCCGGGCAATCTCCGGCTTCCACCGACGCGCGAGTTCCTTGAGCGTACTCACGTCGAGATTGCGGTAGTGGAAGTACGCCTCCAGCCGCGGCATCCAGCGGGCAAGGAAACGCCGGTCCTGGCAGATCGAATTGCCGCACATCGGCGAGACCTTCACCGGAACATGCTCTGAAAGAAAGTCGATCATTTTTTGTTCGACCGTTGCCTCGTCGAGCAAGGACGCCTTCACCCGCTCGATCAGACCCGAGCGTCCGTGGGTGGACTTGTTCCAGTCATCCATCGCGTCGAGCGCCGCATCGGATTGCTTCACGACCAGGACCGGCGCTTCGGCGACCGTTACAAGCTTGCTGTCGGTAATGACCAGCGCTATTTCGATCACTCGGTCCGTCTCGGGCACGAGACCGGTCATTTCCATGTCGATCCAGACGAGATTGTTCTGATCCTGGGGCATGCCGCTCACGCGCTGGGAAACGCGTCCTTGTGTGTAAAATGAGATTGTCGCATAAAG
>CAMBSA010000020.1 GCA_945869935.1 Bordetella parapertussis
CGTTCCGGGGCAATATCTTGAGGACCGCCCTGTCCGCACCCAGTCCGCGCAGCTTCGTCTCGATCTCGTGCAGCGAAGTGGCGTGGTGCTCGAAATCCGAGGGGGGACTGAACATACCCAGTTGTTCCGGAATGCAGACAAGAGAGGCAGTCTATCAATCAATGAGCACTTGAACAATCAAAAAGTATCTTGATAATTTCTATATATTTGATTATTAATATTTATTTATTTATGGCTTGGTTTTCCCCTAGCCAAATATTCTCCTCGGCCACTTTGCAGTACTCCCTCCTCGTCATAAGCCGTGGGGGAATCCGGTCGCCATCAACCGCCAGCGGCAGGGCGTTCGGGATACCTCCGGCAGCCGGACCGGAAGCAATTTGCCGACAAAAAGATCTACTGCGAGTAACCGCTCCAGTGCAATCGGCCGGGGTTCCCGTGACATAGCTTGAACTTCTTGCCGGATCCGCAGGGGCAGGGATCATTCCGACCCACCTTGTTCGGATTGCGAATCGGCTCGCGGCGGATGGCGTCCGGCAAGACGCCTGCCGCCATTTGTCATCGTTCAACATACGATGCGCAAAAGGGTATTTTTCATCTGCTTCCATGGGAAAGGAACGAACAACACGGGTAAAGGAAACAGTGTTCCCCCGAGCCTCCACAAATTCAGAATCCGCATCAGGTCGGCCGTGGATATTCGCTCTCATAGCGCGGACTGATTAAAACCGAGAGCATTGACGACAGCTTTCACTTTTTATCCAGAAAACGCACCGATTCTTTGACCAATGAGGTGCCTTCCGCATCAACTGGATAGAGGTCATAATGATTGATCATTTGGTTATGTTCGGGAAATCTCCGCAGACTTGGCCTTGATCAAGCCATTTTCTGTTCAGAGCAAGAAATGCGTTGTGCAACAGAGATGGCCGACATGGAGGCAACCGGTGATTAATTGGGCATATTTTCCGAGAAACGAGAAGATACCGGATGTCTGCTCGAAGGTTGTCACCTGCTTCATGGACATCGCGGACAAGATCGATTCCCATGCCAACAATGAAAAGATAAGTAACGAATTCAAGGATAGTGCAAGCAACATTGTTCTGTCCCGTCTGCGTCCCGGACTGAAGGACTTGGGATTTAAGGTCGAGGCCGGGAAAGCCGCAGTCGAGAAGATCTCGATACCGGTTCTGTTCGGACAAAACGGGAAAGCGACAAAACTGTTCGAGGCAGATGCCTACCATGAAGAGTTCAGGTTCGTTGTCGAGGTTGAAGCGGGACGCGCGGTAACGAACTATCAATTTCTCAAGGATATTTTTCAGGCTTGTGTAATGGTGGATGTCGATTATCTGTGCATCGCGGTCAGAAACATCTACAGGAAGTCACAGGACTTCGAGAAGGTCTACACTTTTCTGGACACGCTATATACCAGCGGAAGGTTGAAACTGCCATTGAAGGGAATCCTCATCGTTGGCTACTGATTCCCTCACGTTGCGCTGGCCGGCTGCACCTTCCCGAGGAAATTTTCCGGCGGATTATGAATCGACGGCGATGGCGACCAGAAACGCGCGCCCGCACAGACTCTGCGTTCCGGCGACGCGGATAGAGAAGCACTGAACCAAGCGAAATGGCCGATATCGAGGTAAAGATTTACTGGGAGGGCCGTCTCATCAAGACGGTCATGCGGCCAAAACGCGTCATCGATGGCACTACGGCTGTTGTCTACAAGAAGAAGCTTTTTGCCCTGAAACCGGGTTGCAGGATAGATGTCGACAAGCCTCCATTGAGTGGAACCAAGAGCCCCCCCGATCAGGAAATCATGGCCGCAGCTAACATGAAGACTCCGTCAGGGGCGATTCCGGTTGCGATGAAAAGGAAGGAAAAGTCTCCGACCGGCACCGTGGATGAACTGGCGCGCAAACTTTATGGGGTCACGATTGAGGGCGGCCCTGCAAGATTCAGAGGCCCGGGCTGGTTCAGCACCGGGGCTACGGTCTGCGTATGCCCCGAGTGCAGGTCAACGCTCTACGGATTAAGGAAGCCATACACTTCGCAGGGGAAGCCGTATCACTACTGGGCCCTCGTATGCGTCAAGTGCAAGGTTGCGTTAGAGCTTTCCCAGATAACGGACGAGCAGCGAAAACTTCTTTCCAAGGCATCCAATCACAGGCCCTCGGAAGCCGACAAGCCCCGCCTGAGCGAAAGCGAGCTCGCCCGCGACCAGAAAGTCACGCCCGCCGCAACCGCGAAGAATCCGCCGACGGCAACTCCCGCTGCGGCTAAGCGGCGCGAAAAACCGATCGAGTGGGTTGCGGAACAACGCGCAGTCATCGATCTGGAGACAACCGCGAGAGTGCTCGTAAGTGCGGGACCCGGAATGGGCAAGACCGCCGTTGCCTGCGCGCGGGTCGCGAAGCTCGTCGCGAATGGTGTTGAACCGGCGAATATCTGGCTCATCAGTTTTACGCGTACCGCTGTCAGAGAAATAAGAAACCGGATAGCTGCGCTCGTGAAGAAGGAAGACCGCGCATCCGCAGTAAGGATCACCACGCTGGATTCCCACGCTTGGCATCTGGCCCAAGGCTTCGATGGCGAAAGCGCCAAGAAGATATTCAGGGGATATGACGAAACGATCGAGAGCGTAATCAAGCTCCTCGAGGAGAGCAGCGAAGCCCTCGATGAATACCTTGAGAGCCTAGAGCACTTGATCGTAGACGAGGCGCAGGATCTAGTCGGGTTGCGCGCAGATCTTGTTTTCGCTCTGATCAAACGGCTCCCCGCATCGTGCGGAGTCACGGTTTTTGCCGACGATGCCCAAGCCATATACGGCTGGTCGGCAGAGGACGCAAAGCCCGGGGAACTACGCGACTCCGATGACAACCTTTCAAAACGGCTTCGGGTATCGAAGGCGGTTCCATTCCGAAAGATGGAACTGCGCACGGTTCATCGTACCGATTCAGAGGGGCTCAAGAAAATTTTCGAGTTCACTCGAGACAAGGTTTTGCGTCCGAGTGCCAACGCCGCGATGAAAGTTCTCGAAATCCGGACCGATATCGAGAATTTCGCCGATGCCAAGATCGGCGAGGTGCTGCAGCAGGGTGTCGCCGGACGCGATGACATACTGCTTTTGTTCCGCAGGCGAGGAGAAGTTCTCCTCGCCTCCTCGTTTCTGCTGGGTGCAGGGATTGCCCACAGAGTACGGATGTCAGGGGCCCCCGTCTGCGTGGCACCTTGGATAGGAATCACCCTTCGTGAGTTTTCGGATCGATACCTGACCCGCGAGCAGTTCGAGGAACTCTGGGCGAAGCACATGGACAATGCAGGAGCGGATCACCCGGGTCAGGAAGAGGCATGGTCACAACTGCAAGTTACGGCCGGAGATCGCGGTGGACGTATCGAAATGCGGCGCCTCAGGGCAAAACTCGGCACGAGCAGCCCGCCGCTGGTGTTCTGCAACCCTGAGCTTGGAACCAACGGGCCGATCGTCGGGACGATTCATGCGTCCAAGGGGCGCGAGGCCGACAATGTGCATCTCATGCTTCCCAGCGATTCGGGGAAACACGATACCGATGAGGAAAGCCGTGTTCTCTTTGTCGGCGCGACGCGCGCCAGAAACAGTCTTCATATTGGAAAGGGGTACCGGTACTCCGGAAGCAGTCTCGATGGCTCCGGGAGGGCCTACAGAAATTCCGTGAAGGGCAAAGGCACGTGGGCAAATGTAGAGATCGGCCGTGCGGGCGATCTCGACGAGCTTTCATGCGTATCGACGAGCAACCCGTTCGGCGCACCCGCCACCAAAGAAGCACAGACGCTGCTGTCCCGGTTCGGGCGGGCGATAGCGCCAGCAAAGGCCCTCTGTGTTCGGGAAAGCGACGGCAGTTATCGGTGGCAGCTGATGATGCAGCAGGGAAAGAAGGACATCCATCTGGGGCTGCTCGACAGCAGGATGGTATCGGACCTTTTCGAAGTGGGCAAGCAAGTGAGAGCGTGGCAATCCTGGCGCGTCAAACTGAAACCCGCTTCGCAAATAGAGCACATGTACATTGTCGGTGTCAGGTCGGTTGTGCTGCCGACCGATCACACGCATCTTGAATCTCTCGAGAGACCTTATTCCGAATCGGGCATTTTCCTTTGCCCCATCGTGTACGGTTTCCCGAACGTGACGTATCAGAGCTACAAGGGTTAGAGGGCGGACTTTGCCATTTACGGGAGGTTGAATGATTCCACTGACGGTTCGAAGCACGGTCCTCGAAAGACTGAACACCGACCTAGTAGGCCCGTCAGCTGTTGACGAGATACTCGAGCCGCCTGATCCTTGGCGACGTATCTACCCTTCCGATGTCTATCTGACCGGAATACTTTTTCCGAGGGGAAGTTTTTCAGGCCCGGAAACGGATGATTCGCTCGCGGCAGAAGGGTCCGGGGAAACTGAGGCCGATACTGTCGCAGACGAAACCCCTGCGAGCTCGGCGCTGCGCCCCTCCGTCGCCGGTTGCTCCTTTGCGGCATCCTGTCAGGATGGGATTCCCGAAGTCATTTTCAGCGTGAAGTGCGGCAAGTATCACGCCGACGAGATCGAGGTGACCGTTCCGGCATCGAGAACTACCACAGCACCTGAGCGTGCCTCCGAGACCGACGACCCGGAAACCTCCGCAGGTTCATCTGATGCTTCCTCACAGCTACCTGCGGGACAGGAAAAGAGTGTCAAGCGAAAGGTTACGATCTGGCGCAGGACCGATTACTCCGTTTCCCCGCCACCCAAGCGTCTCGACTTTGGTCATGACAGGATACCGCTTGACGATCAAGGTCTGCCCGGCCTGTCCATTCACGTCCGCGTTGCTACTTGGTCATCCGGGCTTCTTCTGACCGCGACGCTAGTGAACGAGTTCGAGCAGTCCAAAGACGATGATCGCGTCGAAACAGAGCAGAAATCATTTTTTCAGGTGAGGCTTGAAGCGAGGCCTGCCGCCCAGACCCGATTCCCGGCACGCCCATCATGGAAAGCCGCCGCCGACGAGGATGGGCGGATGGCAGAGCTTCTCTACCGCGATGCGAAGGAGTTTGCGGTGGGACATACCTGCTCAGCGGAGTGGGATGTGGATGAATCAGGCATGCACGCTCGATTCGTGGCGACGACGTGGATCCCCACCGCTGTTGTTCCCGACACGAGTACGAAAGGAGACAAGGTCTTCGAGAGCCTGAAATCGAACATCGACCTCCGACCACTGTCCGCAAACTGGCTCGCCGAAAATCATGGCTCGGAACTCGTCAAGGCTCTCGATCTCATCCCCGAAGCGTATAACAATTGGATTTTAGGTGAAAGGGGTAGAGTCGCCGCGCTGCCTGCTCGGTTGCAACCACAGGCCAGCAAGCATCTTGATCAGTGCAGCGTGGTCTCCGTGCGAATTTCCGATGCGATAAAACTTGTCGGAAGCGACCGCACCGTCAACGCCGCATTTCGCCTGGCTAACCGGGCGATGATGATTCAGCGCAAATGGCTGAACTCGGGAGAGACCGATCTTTTGTGGCGACCGTTTCAGATCGCATTTATCCTGCTCACGCTTCCATCGGTTTCGGGCAAGGACCTCAGCGACCGCAGGGTAATGGACCTTCTCTGGTTTCCGACCGGCGGCGGCAAGACCGAAGCGTATCTCGGGCTCATCGCATTCCTGCTTTTTTACCGGAGACTGTCAAATCGGGGAGCAGATGAAAAAGGCGCCGGAGTGGCAACGCTCATGCGCTACACGTTGCGTCTGCTCACGACACAGCAATTTCAGCGTGCTGCCGCCCTCATCTGCGCATGCGAGTTCCTTCACAAAGGACCGACGTTGCCGGAAAAGCTCCGAGAAGCTTTCGGAACCAGCCCGTTTTCCCTTGGATTGTGGGTCGGAAGAGACGCAGTACCTAACAAGGTCGATGAAGCACTGAACGCCCTGCAGCAGAATGCTCCGAACACTCCGGCACAGCTCGAGCGTTGTCCGTGCTGCACTGGAAAGCTCATGTGGTACGGGAACAACGACCGGACCGCAGTGCTCGTCCGATGCGAGAATGCAAAGTGCGATATCGGCGGCAACCTGCCAACACTTCCGATCTGGACGGTCGACGAGGATGTCTACCGTGAAACTCCATCGCTCATCATCGGCACGGTCGACAAGTTCTCCCAGATCGTGCGCAACACGAACTCCGCCTCCCTCTTCGGCCTCGGCACACCATTCAATGCGCCCGACCTGATCGTTCAGGATGAACTCCATCTGATTTCCGGACCCCTCGGAACAATGACGGGAGTATATGAAATCGCGATCGATCAGCTTTGTACGAGGGAGGGCGTCTGTCCGAAAATCATCGGCTCAACCGCGACCATCCGCCGAGCGGAAGAGCAGATACGAGCACTGTTCGACAGGGAGACACGCCAGTTTCCGCCGCCGGCGATCGATGCACGGAATTCATGTTTCGCAGTGCAGGATGACGAGAGGCCGGGACGCGTCTATGTGGGAGTAACGACGGCGGGGCGTTCGGCAAAATTCGGTCTCCAGGCAGTCAGCGCCTCTTTGCTTCAGTCACCACAACCCCTCATGAACGATCCCGAGCGCGACGCCTACTGGACGCTGGTCGTCTACTTCAACGCTCTCCGAGAGCTCGGGGGCGCGTGGGTGCTGACGCAGGACGACGTTCCCGCGACGGTCGGTGACTACGCAACAAGGCGAAAAGAGATACCCAGAAAGATCCAGATCGTGGAGGAAATGACCAGTCGGGTCACCCAGCTGCGGGTTCGTGAAATGCTGGACGAGCTCAAGCTGACCGCAAATGCTCCGGGGGTGATCGACGTTTTGCTGGCCAGCAACATGATCAGTGTCGGCGTCGATATTCCCCGACTCGGACTCATGGTCGTCAACGGCCAGCCCAAGACTATCGCGGAATATATTCAGGCTACCAGCAGGGTTGGCCGCGGTGAGGTGCCTGGGCTGATCGTCGGGGTCTACAACAACAACAAGGCCCGGGACCGCTCTCATTTCGAGAGTTTCCGCACATGGCATGCGACGCTATACCGCGAAGTGGAATCCACCAGTGTTACGCCGTTTGCCTCCCGTGCTAGGGATCGCGGCCTGCACGCAGTGCTGGTAGCCATGGTGCGGCATCTTTCGAACGGGATGCTCAACTCCCCCCGCCTGTCTCCCACTGCCGAAACGGAGTGCGGCAATTACACGACCTTGATCCTGGATCGTGTCGGCCGCGTGGACCCTGACGAGCTGGCTGGAACGACGAGTCAGCTGGCCTCGATCATCGATGAGTGGAAACGAAGAACCAACCTCAAGGCCTATTGGAACGACAAGTTCTTCAGAACCAGCCTGCTTCTGAGCGCCGAGCGTGCCGCGGCGCTGAGGGCGACGGGACGCTTGCCAGGCGCAGCATGGCCGACCCCGAACAGCATGCGAAGCGTGGAGCCCGGAACTCCCTTCGTGCTGGTCGAGCGATTGCGTTCAGACCAGCAGACAGCAGCTTCCAAGGAGGTGGTCGATGGCGAATAACAAACTGGGTGATCTGCGAAGAAGCGCCGTGGTGATGACCTATGGCCCCGGCGCAATTGTCGATTTTCGTGCAGGCGCTGCTCCTGTTTCGGCGCTTGCGGCCGGTCTCGAGGAGTGGGATCGACGTGCAAAACCTGCCGGGCTTGCCAACGAGCAGACCGTCTTCGAGCCGAGGCTGCAAAAGCAGCTGGGCGTTTCGGGATTCCGCTTGCCCCCCGTCGTGGTCGACGAGGACGACGAGGGAAAGATCTCGCTGGTCGGAGTACGGTTTCCCGAATGGCTTCAATGTCCGGACTGTCACGTACTCAAGCCCGCCAATAAATGGAATCGAGAGCCTGGGGACGCAGCGAGAACCTGCGGCAGTTGTACTGCAAGGGCACCCGGAAGACGCCCTGTCTATGCCGTCCCGGTCCGCTTTGTAACGGCCTGCGAAGCGGGACACGTGGATGAGTTCCCTTGGCATTTCTGGGTCGGTCACAAACCCCAATGCAAGAAAAGCATGGATATTTTGCTGAAGAGCGAGGGCCCAGGCCTTGCAGGGCTCGTGCTCCGATGCAAGGAATGCGGATCAGCTCGGTCCATGGAAGGTGTTTTTGGAAAGGAAGCGCTTCAACATCTGTCGTGCAGCGGACGAAAACCTTGGCTTGCCGTCGGACCCGAGACATGCGCAAACAATCCGCGGACTCTTCAGCGCGGAGCATCAAACTTGTATTTCCCGGTCATTCACTCGGCTCTTGATATTCCGCCCTGGTCCGACCACGTGCAAAAGATGCTCGGGCAGTACTGGGCCCCCATCTGCGACGCTCTGCCGGCCGGGCGCGCCCAGTTCATCGAAATGATTTTGCCGATGCTCGGCGACATCGGCATGACGGCAGTTCAGCTTTCGGCTCTTGTCGAAAGACGGCTGACGATACTTGCCGGCGTAACTTCGGAGAATCTCCGTTGGGATGAGTATCTTCAGTTTACATCGGCCGCAACGGAATCCACGGACGAGGGTAGCGAATTCGAGATCAGACCTTCATTGGTTCCTGACATTCTGCTGCCGTACGTAAATCACATCGTGCGGGCGGTTCGCCTTCGCGAGGTTCGTGCAATCAGCGAATTCACCAGAATAGAACCGCCTGCGATGGCCTCACCGGGCGGGCCCGTTCGCTATGCCCCTATTCAGGTAACCCGACACAACTGGCTTCCGGCAGTAGAAGTGCGGGGCGAGGGGATCTTCCTCGCGCTTGCCGCGAACGAACTGAACGAATGGGAGAGCAACAAGACGGTCATGAAGCGGGCGGAAGATGTCCACTCCAAATACAGAGCGGACTGGCGCGCAAGAACCGGCAATACCGGTGAACCCCCACGCAAGATAACCGCTCGATTCCTCCTCCTTCATACGCTTGCACATGTCCTCATGCGACAGCTCGCGTTGGAGTGCGGGTACTCGAGCGCGTCGCTCCGCGAGCGCCTCTACGTCGGCACCGACCCTACGTCAATGTCGGGCATTCTGATCTACACGGCCACATCCGATTCGGACGGTACGTTGGGCGGCCTCGTTCGCCAAGGATTGCCGAGCCGGATGGCGGATCTAATTTACGCCGCAGTCAAATCGGCCGAATGGTGCTCGTCGGACCCGTTGTGCATCGAGGGCGTGGGCGCTATCGCAGGTGGCTACAACAATGCCGCGTGCCATGCCTGTGTTCTCGCACCCGAGACATCGTGCGAGGAATACAACCAATTTCTGGACAGGGCAATGCTCGTGGGTATTCCGACTGCTCCAGGTATCGGTTACTTCGGCCCGATGCTGCGCAGTCAAGCCAATCCGTAAGCTGCCATGTCTGCGAAAGCGCGCATGTTCCCGGCTCCTCTTCCCGATTACATTCGGAGAGATCCGCTCAGAAGAGCGGAGTGCAGGGTCTACGATGCGCTGGCAGAACAGCTTTCTGCCGACCATACGGTCTTCTATTCGAGGCCGTGGCTCGGTCTTGCCCCCGATGGCAGGGAAATCGACGGAGAGGTCGACTTCGTCGTGGCAAACCCGCAGATGGGATTTCTTTCAATCGAGGTGAAAGGTGGTGGCATTTCCCGCGATGCGAGAACAGAGGAGTGGACAAGTCGAGGGCAACAGTCGATCGTTCACCGCATAAAAAATCCGGTCAATCAAGCGCGATCGGGAAAATACGAAATCCTCAAGAAGCTGAACGCGAGCAGCCACTGGAAGCCGCGCTTCGTTCGGGCACGGCATGGGGTGATTTTTCCGGATTCGGCCGGGGCTTCCTTCGACCTCGGCGCAGATATGCCTTTGAAGATCTTTGCGTTCAACGAGGACATGCGACGGCTCGCGCCTTGGGTCGAACAGCGCCTGCAGGCTCCTCCCGACTCGGACGGTCACGCGGAACATGCGTTGGGCGCCGACGGGATTCGTGCCCTCGAATTCATTCTGGCCAGAAGCTTCTCGCTCCGAGTCCCGCTCGACGCAGTCCTTTCCGGTGACGATCAGAAGATCGTCCTCCTTACTGAAGAGCAGTTCCATATACTCGAGGCGTTCGCGGAATGGAAACGGGTGGCTGTAGCGGGGGGAGCGGGCACCGGGAAGACCCTCCTGGCTGCAGAAAAAGCCGGGCGTCTAGCCAAGGAGGGGATCCGCACCCTGCTGCTTTGCTACAACCGTCCGCTTGCGGCATTCCTGAAGCGGGGTTTCTCCGAGCCGCCCAAACCCGACATCTACAGCTTCCACGAATTCTGCGGCGTGATGGCAGCCGCTGCAAAAATCCCGGTTCCCGAAACTTCTGACCGGAGACTTCTTTACGGGAAGGTTCTTCCCGAGGCTCTCGTAAAGGCGCTCGAAGTCATGCCGGATCTCAGGTACGACGCCATCATCGTCGATGAAGGCCAGGACTTTCTGGCAGAGTGGTGGCCTCCCATCGAGCTTTGCATGCGCAGCGAAAGCGATGGAATCCTCTACGTGTTCTATGACGCCAATCAGCGCGTTTATCCGTCATCCGGTCGATTCGTATCAGCGCTTCCACAAGCGCCGGTTGCACTGAGCCGCAATATCCGCAACGCCAAACCGATTTTCGATTTGTCTAGGCCCCTGTATGCCGGACCGCGCTATCTTTCGGCCGGACCTGACGGCACACCGGTCGAGTACGAACAGATAGGCAGTTCCGGAGCACTGCGGGAACGACTCGGAGAGGTCGTCGGACGACTCTGCGTTACAGAGAAAATCCCCCCTGAACATGTAGCCATTTTGTCAGGTTCGGACCGCACCGGCTCGATGATCGGCGGAATCTCGCGGGTCGGTCGCTTCGATGCCGCGGCGGCAGATCTCCCGCGCCCCGGAGCAGTGATTGTCGACACGGTAAGGCGGTTCAAGGGTCTTGAGCGGACGGTCGTAATTCTCGTTGAATTGACCAGCATCCTCGATTCACCGGAACTACTTTATGTTGCGATGACTCGCGCGCGATTGAAGCTGATCGTTATCAGCACCGCGAGCGAACTGGCGCTTCTCCGGGACCTGCTTCCGAGCTTGCCGACGGGCCAGTAATTGTGCCTTTTCCGCGAGATGGGGCGCCACGGTATCTTTGTCGATCAGAACACTGGTCATCAAAAATGGCTTTTGAGACCGATCAGATCGAACGTGTCTTGTGTAACCTCATCCTCCCACCCGCTGCGAAATCTCGCATTCGGCGGGGCAGACTCGAGCATCAGGAGCGACAGCACCCGATTCCCATCGGTGTAGGTGTGCTTCAGTTCGCGCAGCGTGATCTCATCGGCCTCGCTGGAGCACCATGCGTTGGCCGACATATCGATGCCAGTGTGTAGGTATTTCAAACCACCTTTTCCCCGATCCGCTAGGGCAGCGGGGTCCCGAGAAGCGGTGAATCGCGCGGTGTTTGGTGTCAATCCCCCTCTCTCGATGACCATTCACCCCCTGAATCGACCCGGATCGCCTCGTTTTGACGC
>CAMBSA010000021.1 GCA_945869935.1 Bordetella parapertussis
CCTCGACGAATTCACCTTTTTCCACCGCCTGCGCGTACGCTGGGCGGAGGTCGACCGTCAGAAGGTTGACGAACAAGGGGGCGACGCCCCTTTGTATATCCCTGACTTATGAGTACTCCGGGATGAACCGCGACGAATTCACCTTTTTCCACCGCCTGCGCGTACGCTGGGCGGAGGTCGACCGTCAGGATGTAGTCTTCAACGGCAACTACTTTCTCTACTTCGACGTGGCGATTGCCGACTACTGGCGCGCGATCGGCTTCAACTACCCGGACGACATCGTCCAGAAGTTCGGCACCGACATCTATGCGGCCAGGGCGACCGCGGATTACCTCGGCTCGGCGCGTTACGACGAAGAACTCGACATCGGCTGTCGCGTGAGTCGCATCGGCCGCTCATCGATGAATTTCCGGTTCGGCATCTGGCGCGGCGGCGACCTTCTCACCACCGGCGAGCTGGTCTATGTGAATGCCGATCCGGCAACCCGCAAGAGCGCGCCCTGGCCGGAATCGCTCAGGCGCGCCATCCTGGATTACGAGAACCGGACACCGGAGCTTGCCGCTCCCGCCTCCTGATCCTTTGCCTCATGCCGCCGGTTTCTTGCAACCCGAAAACAGCGTCTCCTTGCCTTCCACGAGCGTAATCTCGCCATCCTTGGTGCTGAAGATCGCCCGGCCGTTGGTGTAGCCACCGCCCGGGGACGGTGCAAGGTCGAGCCGGAATTCGCGCTCGGGATAAATGATCACCACCGACTTTCCGCCTTCGGGATAGCGCACCACGAGCTGTTTGTTGGATGCACATGCATAAACGGTGGCATCGCTCGGGATCCGCGACTGCTCTGCAACCGCGGCCCAGGGATTGAGACGGCTGAACTCGGCAGAACTGCAACCCGCCACCATCAGAACCGAAACCACTGCCACGATCAAACTCTTGCTGAATGTCATTAATTACTCCTTGCGGCGCTCTGCGACTTCCGCGGCGCCTCCGTGAACCAGCTGCGTGAACGCACATTGTCCGCCGATTGTCCCCGATCGGCGAGCGGGATGGCGAATTCCGCGAAGGACCGGACCGCTATAATCCTCCTCCCGCTCAGCCCATCCTGGAAATTTCCCGCCATGAAAAACCATGACAAGCTGTTCATCAACGGATCCTGGGTGGCCTCGACCGGGAGCGCGCGCCTCGATGTGATCTCCCCATCGACCGAAGAACGGATCGGAAGCATCCCCGACGGCACCGCGCAGGACGCCGATGCCGCAGTGCGCGCGGCACGCGCCGCCTTCGACGGCTGGGCCGCGACACCCGTGGCAGAGAGGGCCGCCCTGCTGCAGAAAATCCATGAAGGCATGAAGGCAAGAAGCGAGGAAATCGGGCGCACGATCGCGGGTGAAGTCGGCATGCCGCTCAAGCTTGCCACCCGCATCCAGGCGGGATCGCCCGCCTTCACCTTCGGCATGTACGCAAAGCTGCTCGGCAGTTTCGCGTTCGAGGAAAAGGTCGGCAATTCGCTCGTGCTTCGTGAACCGGTCGGCGTCGTCGTCGCGATCACTCCGTGGAACTATCCCCTGCACCAGATCGCCTGCAAGGTCGCACCCGCACTTGCAGCCGGCTGCACCGTGGTGCTCAAACCGACCGAGATCGCTCCGCTCAATGCCTTCATCCTTGCCGAGATCATGGAGGCCGCGGGCGTCCCGAAGGGCGTGTTCAATCTTGTCACCGGCACCGGACCGGTCATTGGCGAAGCGCTGGTGAATCATCCGGACGTCGACATGATTTCCTTCACCGGTTCCACGCGCGCCGGCAAACGCATTTCCGAGCTCGCCGCGAAGAGTATCAAGCGGGTCGCGCTCGAACTCGGCGGCAAGAGCGCCGCGGTGATTCTTGACGACGCGGATCTCGCCGCCGCGGTGAAGGGCACCGTCAACGCCTGCTTTCTCAATTCCGGCCAGACCTGCAGCGCGCACACCCGGATGCTGGTTCCCGCCGGAAAATATGACGAGGCGGCAAAGCTTGCGATCGAGGCGGCAAAGGGATTCACTCTTGGCGACCCTTTTGCGGAAACGTCAAAGCTCGGCCCGCTCGTCTCGAAGGCGCAGCGCGAGCGCGTTCGCGGTTTTATCGACAAGGGCATTGCCGAAGGCGCCGAACTTCTCACCGGCGGCCCGGAGGCACCGGACGATCTTGCCAAGGGCTGGTACGTGAAGCCGACCGTGTTCGGCCGCGTCGATCCGAAATCCACCATCGCGCAGGAAGAAGTCTTCGGGCCAGTGCTCTCGATCATCAGCTATCGCGACGAGGACGAAGCAGTGCGGATCGCCAATGACACAATCTACGGCCTTGCAGGTGCGGTATGGTCTGCAAGCGACGCGCACGCGCTCGCGGTGGCAAAGCGCCTTCGCACCGGGCAGGTGGATATCAACGGCGGAAGCTTCAACATGCTCGCGCCTTTCGGCGGCTTCAAGCAGTCCGGCCACGGCCGTGAACTCGGCAAGTTCGGCCTGGAAGAATTCCTCGAATACAAGTCGCTGCAGATGCGGCCAGAAGCCGCAGGCTGATTCCTAACGGCGCCAAGGGCTGATGCCCCGGGCCTGACGCGATACACAGCCGCGAAAGAGAGACCACGATGTCGACGGAAAAAACACCCAAGTACTACTTCGAGGACTTTCCGGTCGGATTTGTCGCCGACATGCCCGGCCCCACCGTGGACGAACAGGAGATGCTCGATTTTGCGCGTCGCTACGACCCGCAATCCTTTCATGCCGATCCGGAAGCCGCGAAGCACTCGCCCTTCGGCGGACTGATCGCCAGCGGCTGGATGACCGCCGGCCTGTGCATGCGCGCGATCTACGACGGCTATCTCAAGGACACCGCCGGCATGGGTTCGCCCGGCGTGGAAAACCTGCTATGGAAAAACCCGGTGCGCGCTGGCGACACGCTGCATGTGCGCATGACGGTGGTACAGGCGCGTGTCTCCGCCTCCAAGCCGGATCGCGGCCTGATCACGCATCGCTGGGAAGTGTTCAACCAGAAGGACGAACAGGTCATGGAGATGACCGGAGTCACGATCGCCCGCCGACGGCCGGCGTGAGGCTCAATCGGTGATCCTGAATCACCGCATCCACGTTCTCACCCGCAAGGAAGAACTCGAGCCGGCGCGCGCCGCGGGCCGCGTCGCGGTGGTGCTGGACATCCTCTTTGCCACCAGTTCGATGGTGAATGCGCTTGCGCACGGCGCAAGCGCGATCGTTCCAGTGCCCGACGAAGCCACCGCCCGCGCGGAAGCAGCCGCTCGTCCCTCCGGAAGCACGAGGCTCGCGGGCGAGCTCGACGCGGTGACACTCCCCGGCTTCGCGCCACCCACGCCGATCGCGCTTGCAAACAGCGACATCGCCGGCCGGACGGTGGTGCACTCGACCACCAACGGCACCGTGGCCTTCGGCCTCGCCTCAGGCGCCAGTGCGGTTTATGCCGGCGCCCTGCTCAACGGCGGAGCGCTCGTCGATCACCTGCTGCGCGCGCATGCAGACGATCCGTTGCTCATCGTCTGCGCCGGCTCAATGGGCAATTTCAATCTCGAGGATTTCGTCGGCGCGGGCTATCTCGTGGACCTGCTTGCGAAACATCTTGGCGAGCGGGCCGATTTCTCCGATGCGGCACTCGCCGCGCGCGCGGTGTTCAGGCGAGACACACCGGAGGCGCTGCTGCTCGACTCCCGGGTCGGCCGGATGTTCGCGGCGCGGCGGCTGGAAGAGGAAGTGCGCTACTGCGCGCGCCTGTCGATTCTTCCCGTGGTGGCGAAGATGGAAGACGGCGAACTGCGGAATATCGCGTCACGCTGACCGCCGGAGCGGGTCATTGCAAGCGAAGCGACGCAATCCCGGAGTTCAACCCACGCGCGTCTGTCTTGTCGCCAGCGCCCACACCAGCACGACTGCCGCAAGCGCCCAGGCCGCGGCCGGCAGCCAGGCGAGTGCTGCGCGGAACCCGGCATCCTGGTTGAGCGCAAGGGCAATGACCCCGATGCGCGCCACCGCCGCAAGCGCGAACATCGAGAACATCCCGCCCGATGCCTGGCCTTCGCGTCCGGTGTGGCCGAGCGCGAGCGCCGCACCGAAGGCGCCGAACATCACCGCGCCCCAGGCGGCACCCGAGGCGAACTGTGCAGCCACCAGCATGCCAAGCGATCCCGCCATCACGGCCATGATCGAGGCCGCCGCACCCAGCGCCGCACCCGCCGCGAGCACGCGAAAATCGCCGTAGCGACGGATCACGAGTGTGAGCGGCAGCACGAACAGGTTGAAGCCCACCCAGAACACCGGCATCAGGTATTCGAGATCGGCAGGCTTCGCGAATTTCAGGAATTGCGGCGCGGCATTGAGCGAGAAATGCACCTGGTAGCCCAGCCCCGCGAGCGCGGCGACAAGCAGGAACGCGGGAATCGGAATGCGGACCGCAGGCTCGGGCGCAGGCGCGCCGCGCCCCACACCGGAGAGCGCCGTCTCCGCCCAGGTCAGCGCCCAGGCAGCCGCGGCCACCGCCACCGAGGAAAGAATGAAAGGCAGGCGCGGATCCGCTTCGCGCAGTGCCACCGTCAGGAACGGCGCGGCCGCGCCTGCCGCGCCCGTGCCGAACAGCCAGAGGCTGCTCACCCAGCGACGATCACCCACCGAGGCGTACTTGCCCAGCATCACCAGCGGCGGCGCGCGCAGCGCAGATGAACTCGCGGCCCAGAAGGCGGTAAGGACAAGGAACAACACCGGGCTCGCGAGCGGCGCGACGAAAGGCAGCGCAAGAAAGGCAAGCGCCGATGCGAGCGTGATCAGCGCGAGTTGCGGCCCGAGTTTTCCGACCACTTTCGCGGCGCGATCGGCATACACCCCCATCGCCCAGTCGACCGCGAGAAAGATCACCTGGTCGGCGAGAAGTATCCACACGATCCACTGCTTCGAAATGCCCACCTGCATCGCAAGACGCGGCAGGAAGATCACGTATACCGTCCAGCTCAGGGTGAAGAAGAGCTGCAGCAGCGCGAAGTACGGGCCTATCTGGTTGCGCATACGATTTCGCTCCCCGGTTAATGCGGTGCCGACATCAGCCCGCGGATCTGCCGTACCGCATTATCGACCTTGAACCGGACAAAGGTTTTCCCCATCGCCGCGGTGGACTTGCGCGGGTCGCCATCCACACCGTTCGCCCCGTCGCCCGGCACCATTCGGTCACGGCGCAGCATGCGGCCGCTGCGTTCGACGTGCATCAGTTCGGAGGTGTCGGGCAGGCCCGCATGCGCACCCGCGACAAGCCCGCGACTTTCGAGATACGCACCCACCGATTTTTCGGTGCCGAAATAGAGATCGGGCACGTGAAACACGCGCACGCCCTTCGGTTTCCACTCGCGGTCGAGATCCACCGCCACCCGGCCAAGCGTCTCCTGCCCGCCGCCGTGATCGCCCATCAGGAACACCCAGCGAAAGCCGGCGGCGATTGCACTCTGCGATACCTCCCGCGCGACCGCGCCGAAAGTCGCCTCCGATACACTCACACTGCCCGGGAACGCCATGTGCCCGGTGCGTGCCGCGGCATCGCCGGTCGGCGCGAACGGCATCACCGGATACACAAGCGCGTTCCCCAGCGTGCGCGCGATCCGCTCGGCTACATGCCGCGCAACCGCGTTGTGCTTGCCGGTCGCCATATGCGGGCCGTTCTGTTCGGTGCTTCCTGCGTAGTAGATCGCGACATTCCGGCCCGAGGCGATCGCCGCACGGACCTCCGGTGACGTCATGTCCTCGATGAACACCGGATCCGTGCGGGCCGACGCGGAAGCCACGACGAGCAGCCACGCCAGAACGATGCATGCGGCAAACCGGAACTCTCCTGCCATGCTCATCGCCCCGACGCGATCAGACGCAGCGCAAGACCGGCGAACACCGCGGCCGCGACACGGTTCATCACCTTTCGTATTCGTGCCGAGCGTGCGAGCGCCTGACCGAGCGTGCCCGCGAGCGCCGCGATCGCGCCGAACACCAGCGCGGTCGCCAGCATGAACAGCGCGCCGAGCTCGATCATCTGCAGGGGAATGCTGCCGCGCACGGGGTCGGCGAACTGGGGCAGGAACGCGAGAAAGAAAATCGACACCTTGGGATTGGTGAGGTTCATCACGATGCCGCGGCGATAGAGCACGCCGGGCGGCGCCGAGGGAGCGGCGACTTCGCCCTGCTCCTCGACCGGCGTGCGCAAAACCTGCCACGCGAGCCAGAGAAGATAGGCCGCACCTGCCAGTTTGAGCGCGGTGAAAGCGACCGCCGATGCCTGAAACACCGCGGCTACGCCGATCGCCACCGCCGCGGTGTGACCGAGCAGGCCGGTGCACAATCCGAGCGTGACCAGAAAACCTGCGTTGCGTCCGTGCAACGCGGACTGCGCAAGAACGAACAGGATGTCCGGGCCGGGCGCAAGCGCAAGAAGTACGCTGGCTGCAAAAAACACGACGGCGGTTTCGGCGGTGAGCATGCGCCAAGCTTAGCGCAGGCGAGCCATCACCGGGCAGGCCGGGGCGGGTGTGGGTCGCCGGGATTGCCAGCGAACCCGATCCCTCTAGTGCCGCCCCCCGTACCCCACCAGGCCCATCATCAGGCGCACCAGGCCGTAGCCGATCCACACCGGCACGCGCTCCCAGAGCGACCGCTGGAACCAGCGCCGTTTCGGCAGGTACTGCGCGCCCTCCTCGATGGCCTGCTGCAGCGAGGCGCGAAGTTCGCCCGCGAAACCCGGGTCCTCGATGACCAGGTTCGCCTCGCGTGCAAGCATCAGACTGAAGGGATCGATGTTCGAGGATCCCACCGTGGCCCAGTGCCCATCGACCACCGCCACCTTCGCGTGCATGAAACTCTTCTGGTACTCGAATATCTCGACGCCCGATTCGAGCAGCGACCCGTAGAGCGCGCGCGAAGCGTAATGCAGCAGCACATACTCCACCCGCCCTTGCAGCAGCAGAATGACGCGCACACCGCGCTCCGCTGCAGCCGCAAGCGCGCGCCGGAAACGCGTCCCGGGAAAGAAGTACGCATTGGCGAGGATGATCTCCTCGCGCGCGCTCCCGATCGCACCAAGATACGCCTCCTCGATGTCGGCGCGATGCCGCAGGTTGTCGCGCAACACCAGTTGCGCGCGCTGGTAACCCTTGGGCGACGCGTCCACGCCGGCCTTTCGCTCCACCTGCCAGCGGCGCTTGAGGTTCGCCCAGGCAACGAGCGTCCAGAGCCGTTCGACCGCCGCCTGCGCAGGCTCGAGGACGGGACCCTCGAAACGCACCGCGTAGTCGTAGCGCGGCGGAACATGACCCGGCGTGTGCATGTCGTCGATCAGGTTTATGCCGCCGAGAAATCCCACCCTGCCGTCAATCGCCACGAGTTTGCGGTGCATCCGGCGCAGACGGTGCTTGCGCCAGCGAAGCGAAATGTCCGGACGAAAAAAAAGCAGCCGCACCCCGGCACCGTGCAGCTCCTCGCGCAGAATCTGTGGCATGTCCTTGCCACCGAAGCCGTCGACCACCACATGCACCGCCACGCCGCGCCCCGCTGCACGGCAAAGCGCATCGGTGATGCGACGTGAGCTTTCATCCTCGACATAGATGTAGGTCTCGAGGTACACCTCCGCCCGCGCCTCGTCGATCGCCTGCTCCAGCGCAGGGAAATACTCCCCGCCCGAGCACAGCAAAGTGATCCGGTTGCCCTCGATCAGTGCACTCATCGCGGCATCAGGCCGGCAGCAGCCTCAGATGCGCCGACAGCGGCGCATGGTCGGAGATGCGCGACCACGGACGGCCATGATGCACCTCCACGTGATCGACATCGAAGCCGCGCACATAAATCCGGTCGAGGCGCAGCATCGGCAGCAGGCTCGGGAAGCTGCGCGCCGGCTTGCCGTTGCGGTCGCGAAACGCCTCGCGCAGATGCAGCGCATCGGCAAGACGCTTGCCGATCAGGTTGCGCCAGTCGTTGAAATCGCCCGCGACCACCAGGGGCGCGTCATCCGGGACCATACGGTGGATGCGGTCGATCAGCGCGCCGACCTGGTGTCGCCGGCCATGTTCGTTGAGCGCGAGGTGCACGCAAAGACAGTGCAGCAGCCGCTCGCTGCCGGGCATGCTGATCTCGCAGTGAAGCAGGCCGCGCCGTTCGAAGGCATGGGCGGACACGTTCTGGTTCTCCGCGCTTTCGATCGGATAGCGCGAGAGGATCGCGTTTCCGTGGTGGCCGTGGTCATACACCGCATTGCGGCCGTAGGCGAACTCGGGCCATATCTCGTCGGCAAGAAATTCGTACTGCGGCTCTGAAGGCCAGTTGTCGAAGCGTGCCGCGTGACGCCGATGATGACCCTGCACTTCCTGCAGGAACACGATATCGGCGCCAAGCAGTCGCAGGTGGTCGCGAAGTTCGTGCACCATCATGCGCCGGTTGAATTGCGAGAAGCCCTTGTGAATGTTGTAGGTCGCGATACGCAGTTTCATGGAAGGTCGAAATAGTTGCCGATCAGGTTCGGATCGTCGAAATGGCGCATGCCGACGAAGGCAGTGGCGTGCCTTCCCCACTGGCGCATCGCACCCGCGTTGGCGATGCCCATCGGCCAGAAGAGAAAGCGTTCGCCTCGCTCGCTGCCCGGCACGAAGCCCGCACTGTCAAAGGCGCTGCGGCGCGTTGGCGTGTCGCCCCCGCTTGCTGTCTCATGACTTGGCAACGAACGCAGATCGTTGTCGTCGGCGAACGCATACGGCCTGATCTCGCCGCCGAAACCCGGATCGACAAGCACACGCTCGATGTAATGCGCCCCGGCGGACAGGCGGATTCCTATCCTGTCGCTCGCCGAATGTGCGACGAGAGACTGCGGCGAGAACAGGCCTTCGTCGATCGTCTCGGGCTGCGGCTTCACGCGAATCCCGGAGACGGGAAAGAACAGGTGGTAGCAGCCGCAGTGATGGATCGTGTCGTACACCGTCGGCATGCCCGTGCGATCCAGCGTCACCCGCCAGATCAGCGCGTCGAACTTCCCGGCAAGCAGATCCCCCGGCGATTCCGGTGGCCGTGCCGCGAACCAGAAAACGTAGTTGAGTTGCAGCGCGAGGCGCCCGCCGACGATTGCGTGCGACACCCGGGTGTACACCGTCGGACGGAAGAAGTTCACCCACAGCCCGCCATCGGCGGCATATTCAACGCGGCCGATCCGGTCGTCGTAGCTCGCCTCATCGACGAGTATCTCCGGGGCGAAGGCGGTGAACAGGGCGTCGCTGTCCTCGCGCGAGATGCGCGGCACGCCGAGCGCATCGGGCGCGCTGCGCGCGAGGATCGCGCGCACGTCCTCCGCCTCCGGTCGGCGATGACCGCCGCCGAGCCGGTAGTGCACGGGCTTGCCCTTGACCGGAAGCGCATCGGGCGACGTGGCAAACAAAGCGCGCGTCTGCAACTGCCAGTTTTTCACACCCCACGCGAACGGCAGGCGGGTGAGCGGATACAGGCCAAGCGCGCGTCGCGCAGCGATGTAATCGGGCGGCACCCGCGCCGCCGTGCGCAGCGCATCGCGCGCCGCGGGGCCCGCGGTGTCGGCGGCGAGCAGGCGGGTACGACAATCGCGAAGCGCATCCGCGTCCGGCAGCGCTTCGCCGGAGGGCGCCGCCGGAGCGGAAAGATTCGCGAGTTCGATCCTGCGCGCCGTGTCATCCAGGGCTGCAAGTCGCGCTGTCCATGCGGCGAACGCCGCATCGCCATCGGAACGCGAGGCAAGCGCCTCGCCAAGCCGGTCGGCTCGCAGGTACGGATAGCCGGGCAATCGCGGCTCCTGGGCATCCCGCACGCCTGCTGCATCGACAAGACGATCGGCCAGGGCAAACAGACGCGCGCATTGCGCAAGCACGTCGTCCGCAGCGTCGCTCATCCGCGACGACGCGGGACTCTCGGCATAAGGATTGACGCTTGCGCATCCGGCGAGCGCGAACAACACGATGAGCGCAAACAGCCCCGGACTACGCGTACCGCCTCTCATGGCGCGGACGAACTGAAGGGCGAGGGCAAGGCCGGTGGAGTCGACCGCATCTCGCGCGGCGGCCGCCGCAGATCAGCATCGCGACGCTGGATCTCGGCGACGAGTTCATTGAAGCGCCGGTGCATCGAATAACGCACCGCGGTGAGCCCGATGATCGGCGGCATCATGAAGTCTGGCGCGAAGCGCCCGGTGTAGGCGAGGTGCACCCCGCCCGGGCGCTGAGAGATCTCGTAGCGGCCGATGAAATCGCGAAAGCTGCCCGAGATCGCACGCGCGACGATGGTGCGCGGCGGGTTCTCGAATACGACCATGCGCACCTCGATCGGCTGGACAAACAAGAGAAAGCCGAATTCGCCCTTCTGCTCCACCACCACCGGCCCCTCGCCGCCGGTCCCGCTGCGCGAAAGGATCTTCGAGCTGTGCATATCGGACACGAAACGCGGGTAGCCCTCGTAATCGGTGAGCACCGCCCAGACCGTCTTGGCATCGGCCGCGAGATCGACGCTCGCGGTGACGGTGACGAACTCGCCCTCGCGGATCACGTCGATCACACTGGTCTGGGCGATCGCCCCCCTCACGGCAAAAAATACCGAGCCAAGGGCCACGAGCAGAGGCAGGAACACCTGAATCATGCGCATGACCTTAGCATGCGGGGTGCCGGATCGGGCGAGGCCGCGGGAGCCGGCGGCGTTCGGGGTCAGGCCAGCCCGGCGCGGCGCGCGATCATCAGAATCGCGTCCCGGTTGGTCCAGGAGAGCGTGCGCTCGGCGGCATCGCTCCATGCCAGCCACTCGAATCGGGTGTGTTCGCGGGGCTCCAGCCTGACGGGCGTTCCCGCCGGCACTTCGAGGCTGAACATGTGCTCGCGGTTGTGGGTGACGCCGGGCGCGTAGCGTCCGCGGTGCTTGGCGAAAATCTCGAAACTGTTCTCGATCGCCCAGTCGGTGAGGCGGTGCACCCGTGCATCAATGCCGGTTTCCTCGCCCACCTCGCGCACCGCGGTGTCGGCAAGCGGCTCGTCCTCGTGATCCAGACTGCCGGTCACCGACTGCCAGAAGCCGGGCCAGGCGGCACGTTCCATCATCAGGACATCGATTCCCGGGGTGTGAATAACCACCAGCACCGAGCGCGGGATCTTGAAGCGCGGCGTGCTATCCGCCTCAGGAATCGTCATTAAAGTTTAACTTTTATTTTTAAACCCAAGCAACTGCCCCTGAAAGCAGTCAATTTCAATACTCTATCCGGCATACTTCTCTCAGACAGAGAGCACTGGCCAGCCGGAACTCCAGCCATCGGGTCCGCCGATCAGGGTCCAGAAGGGCTTGCCCTGCTCGCGCCAGAAGGCGCTGGTCTCGGCCATCACTTCCATCGCCTCCTCGAACTCGTGGCGGTGCCCTGCGCAGAAATGCTTGCTCTTCTCGAGGATCACCACATAGCCC
>CAMBSA010000022.1 GCA_945869935.1 Bordetella parapertussis
GTGACCACGACCACCGTATTTTCCAGTACTCCCATCACTTCTCCCGAGTTCTACTTCTACCGAATCGCGATGCTCAGACGCCGAGATAACGCGCCTTTGTTTCGCTGTCCTTCGCCAGTTCCGCCGGCGTGCACGAGTGCACGATCCGCCCCTTGCTCATTATGAACACCACATCCGCATAGCGAAGCGCGAACGCAAGTTGCTGCTCCACCAGCAGGATGGACGTGCCCGCCGCCTTGAGCGACTCAATCGTCTTGCCGAGTTCGCGCACCATCAGCGGCGCGAGCCCCTCGGTGGGCTCGTCCATGAGCAGGATTTCCGGGTTGCCCACCAGAGCGCGCGCCGCAGCCAGCATCTGCTGCTCGCCGCCGCTGAGTTTCCCGGCAAGGCTGCGAAGCCGGCTTTGCAGGTTGGGAAACAGGCCAACGACCCGATCGAAGTTCCATTGCCCGTTGCCGCGCGCGGTCACCTGGAGATGTTCCTTGACCGACAGCGACTTGAACACGCGCCGCCCCTGCGGGACGAGGCCGATGCCCATGCGTGCGATGCGATAGGCGGGCATGCGCGTGATGTCGGTGTCGCGGAACACGATCCGGCCGCGCTGCGCGGGGGTGAGGCCGGCGATCGAGCGCACCAGCGTGGTCTTGCCCACGCCGTTTCGCCCGAGCAGCGCCACCACCTGGCCCGGCTTGAGTTCGAGCGTCACGCCCTGCAGGACGTAGCTGTCGCCGTAATAGGTGTGCACATCCTCGATGCTGAGCATGGCGGTCATTCGACCCCCAGGTAGATTTCGCTCACCTGCGGATTGCCGCGGATCTCCTCGCCGTTGCCCTCGGCGATCAGGCAGCCCTGGTGCAGGACCGTTATCCGGTCAGCGAGGTCAAAGGCCACATCCATGTCGTGTTCGATCATCAGGATGGTGATCTCGCGCGGCAGGCTGCGGATCATCCCGACCACGCGCACCGACTCCGCCGCCGAGAGGCCCGCCATCGGCTCGTCGAGCAACAGCACTTTCGGCTGCACCGCCATCGCAAGCAGCAGGTCCACCTGCCGCTGCTCGCCGTAGGAAATCTCCTTTGCGAGTTTTCCGGACACCGACGCAAGCCCCCATTCGCCAAGCAGGGCCTCGGCCCGCTCGTACAGGTGGAGGTTGGCTTTCATCGGCCGAAACAGGTCAAACGCCGACTTGTCCGCTGCCTGCAGCGAGAGCAGCAGGTTCTCGAACACCGTGAGCCGCGGAAACAGATTGGTGATCTGGAATGTGCGGGCAAGTCCCATTCGCGCCCGCTCGTGCACCGACAGCCGCGTGATGTCGCGCCCGAACATCGAGATGCTGCCGTTCGAGGCCGGGAAGATGCCCGAGAGCATGTTGAACAGCGTGGTCTTGCCCGCACCGTTCGGCCCGATGAGCAGGCGCCGCTCGCCCGCCTCCACCGAGAACGACACATCCGACAAGGCCTGCACGCCGCCGAAGTTGCGCGACAGCTCCTGGACGACGAGCGCGCTCACGGCTTTGCCTTCCGGTCGCGGAGGTTGTCACCCATCCATTTGCGGAAGTCCTGGACAAGCCCGGTGAGGCCGCGTGGCGCGAACAGCGTCACCAGCACATAGACGAATCCCAGCACCATCAGCCAGCGTTGCGTGTAGGCGCTGACGAGGTTCTCGAACAGCACGATCAGGGCCGCGCCGATCGCAGGGCCAATGAGACTGCCCGCCCCACCGAGAATCACCATCAGCAGCACCTCCGCCGAGCGCGCCACATGGATGTAATCCGGGCTGACGAAGCGATTGAAGTAGACATAAAGGCAGCCCGCGAGGCCGGCGAACACGCCGCCGAGCACGAACGACAGGTACTTGTAGAGCCAGACGTTGTAGCCGAGCGCGAGCATCCGGGTCTCGCTCTCGCGGATGCCGCGAAGCGCGTGGCCAAACGGCGAATTCACGATTCGCACAAGCAGCCAGGTGGCAATGCAGGCGATCACCAGGACGAAGTAATAGAACGGCGTGTTGTCCATGAGCGACCAGGGAAGACCAAGATCCGGGCGCGGAATATCGGGTACGCCGTCATCCCCGCCGGTGAGCGAGCGCCAGCCGGAGGCGATACCCCACATCACCTGCGACAGTGCGAGCGTGATCATAAGGAAATAGCTGCCACGCGCGCGAAGCGCGAGCAGGCCGAAACCCGCCGCCGCGATCGCCGAAGCAAGCAAGCCCGCGGGAAGCGCAAGCCAGACATTCCACCCGAGCTTGAGCGCAAGCAGCCCGGTGGCATAGGCCGCGACACCGAAATAGGCCGCATGGCCGAGCGATGCGAGTCCGGTGTAGCCGATCAGGAGGTCGAGGCTCATCGCGAACAGCGCGAAGATCACCATCTTGATGACGAGGCCGAGGTAATACGAGGAGAGAAACAGGGGCATCGCCGCGAGCAGAACGAGGCAGACGACGACGATCACCGGGGAACGGTTTGGCATGTTCATTCGCGCCCGAACAACCCGGTCGGGCGCACCGCGAGGATCAGCGCCATTGGCACGAAAATGGTGAACAGCGCGAATTCCGGAAAGAACACCTTGCCGAAATTGTCGAGCAGGCCGACCACCAGCGCCCCGACCATTGCGCCCTTGAGGCTGCCGAGGCCGCCGATGATGACCACCACGAATCCCAGCAGCAGGACTTCGAAGTCCGCTCCCGGGAACACGCCCATGATCGGCCCGCCGAGCACGCCACCGAGCGCGGCGAGAAACGCGCCGAGCGCGAATACCATCGAAAACAGAAGCGACACGTTGATGCCGAGCGCCCGCGCGATTTCCTCGTCATCCACGCCCGCACGCAGCATCGCGCCGATCCGTGTCCTGTCCTGGAACCACCAGAGCACCGCGCCCACCGCGAGGCCAACGCCAATGATGAACAGGCGATACGAGGGATACGAAATCGAACCGAGCTGCACCGAAGGACCGAACACCTCGGGCTTGGGCATGGTCTGCGGATTGCCACCCCAGATCAAGAGGGCGAGATCGGCAAAGATGAACAGGAAGCCGAACGTCAGCATTGTCTGCGGCAGCTCCTGCAGGTGGAAGCGGCGAAGGAAGAAACGCTCCATCAGCACGCCGATGACCGCCACCGCGCAGCTCGCCACCACCAGTGCGAGCAGGAAACTCCCGGTACTGCGAACCACCGTGAGGCCGATGTAGCCGCCCAGCAGGTAGTACGAACCGTGGGTGAGATTGAGAATCTTCATCAGGCCGTAGATCAGCGACAGGCCCGCGGCGAGGAGGAACAGCAGCATCCCGAAGGAAACGCCGTTCAGTATCTGGATTGCCCAGAAATTCATCGCGCCGCAACCAGGCGGCAGGAGGAATCCGGTTGCGGCTTTACAGGCAGAACCATCGGAAATTCCATTGACGAGACCGTACTGCGGTATCGCGGCTTGCCGGAAACGCGACGCGTCCGTGACTGTGGACGTGCCCTCGGGCAACTCGCGGTGCAGAGGTCCTTTTCTCGAAACATTAAGGCCGTTGCGTCCCAAGGTTCCCTGACAACCGGGCCGGGCGCGGCTCTCTTTTCCAAAGCGCGCGAAGCATAGCATCGGTCCTGACGCCGGCACAATAATTCCGCCTTGTTTTTCGCAATTCGTTAAGTACCTATCGAATTTCGGCAAGACACGGAGCATGTGCGCTTGCAACATTGCACCCGCGGCATCCAATGCTGTAATCTTGAGTAAAGAGGAGGAGTAACCATGCGCATATTCCATGCCCTTGCAGGTATTGCCGTTTCCGTTTTTTCATTCGCCGCGTCGCCGGCGTTCGCCCAGGCACCGATCAAGATCGGCGTCATGTTTCCGACCACCGGACCGATTGCCGCTCAGGGTGCCCCCAGCCGGGATGCGGTGAAGATGGCGTTCGAGGAAGAGAAGATGACGATCGCCGGTCGAAAGATCGAACTCGTCTATGAGGACAGCGCCGGTCGTCCCGACACCGGCCTCACCAAGATCAAGGCGATGGTCGAGCGCGACAAGGTGAACCTGCTGGTGTCCGAGCTCGTGAGCTCGGTGGGTGCCGCGGTCGGCCCCTACGTGCACGAGCAGAAGATTCCCTGGGTGAGCGTGGTGTCGCTTGCCGGGCTCACGCGGAACCTGCGCAGTCCCTATATCTTCCGCTTCGTGCCCTCTTCCTATCAGTACGGCCTCGCCGCCGCGCAACTCGGGAAAAAAGCGGGATGGAAAAAAATCTACTTCATCGGATGGAATGCGCCCCCCTCGCGCGAGGCGTTTGAGGCGGCAAAGAAGGTCTTCGGCGAAGAGAACGTGGTGGCAGCCATGTTCCCCAACGTCGGCACGCCGGACTACGCGCCGTATCTCACCAAGATGGATCCGACCAAGGCCGATGGCGTGTTCGCCGCGATGTGGGGGGCCGATGCGCCTCGCATCACCCGCCAGTACGCCGAGTACGGGCTGTCCAAGAAAATGCCGTTGTTCGGCATGGGCTCGTTCACGAGCGAAGAACTGCTCGGCGACATGCCCCCCGAGGCGGACGGGCTGCTGAGCGCGTTCACCTACTGCGGCACGCTCGACACACCCGAGAACAAGGCCTTCATCGAAGGCTACCGCTCGCGCTACAAGGCGACTCCGGGGTCGTACCAGTACATGGGGTACATGTCGGCGAAAATGGTCATTCAGGCGATCAAGGACGTGAAGGGTCGCGTCGAAGACAAGGAGGCCTTCAACGCCGCGCTTCGCAAGGTCCAGATCAAGGGCCCGATGGGCATGACCAGCTTCGATGACCGCCAGGGCATGGTCAGCGATTTCTATGCGCTCAAGGTCGCCAAGGGTCCGGACGGCAAGCTGCAGAACGTCTGCGGCGAGCGCATCCCGCAGGTGAAGGACCCCTACGACATGTTCCCCTGATCCGGTGAACCGGCGGCGGCATGGAACACCGTGCCGCCGCCGCAGCCGCGACGCGACGCCCCCGCGACCCGGGGGCGCGTGAATTGCCGGATTTCCCGATATCCTCTGCCGTTTGCCGCCGCTGAGGCTTTCCCCGGCAACAGGAATCGCCCATGAACGACACCGACCTCGTGCTTCGCTTCGCAGTAGCCATCGCGATCGGCGTGCTGCTCGGACTGGAACGCGAGCGGACCAAGGGCGAGGTAGGCGGCGCGGGCGTCCGGACCTTCGCACTGATCGCGCTCAGCGGCGCGCTATCCGCCTACCTCGACGCACGCCTCGGCATTTCCTGGATGGCACCGGCGATGTTCGTCGGGCTCGCCGCTCTTGTCATCGGCATGTATGTGATGACCTCGATGCGCGGCGAGACCGGCATCACCACCGAAGTCTCCGCCCTGATGGCCTTCCTGCTCGGCCTGCTCTGCGAGCACGGGGAACTTCAACTCGCGGGCGGCATCGCGGTCGCAATGGCCCTTCTGCTTGCGCTCAAGGACTGGCTCCACCGGCTGGCAAGGCGCATCGCACCGGCGGATGTCGAGGCGACGCTTCAGTTCAGCATCATCTCGCTCATCGTCCTTCCGCTCGTTCCCGACGTCAATTACGGCCCCCCGCCGCTGGACGTGGTGAACCCGTACCGAATCTGGCTGATGGTCGTGCTGATCTCCGCGCTCAACTTCGCAAGCTACCTGCTGATCAAGGTCGTCGGCCCGCATCACGGCATCGGGATCGCCGGCCTGCTTGGCGGGATGGTGTCAAGCACCGCGGTCACGCTCGGATTCTCGCAGCGCAGCCGCAAGGACAATGAAGACCCCTCCGCACTTGCGCTTGGCATCGTGCTCGCATGGACGGTGATGTTTTTCCGCGTCGTGATCGTCACCTCCCTCATCAACTGGGAACTCGGCCGCAGGGTCACGGTCGCGATCGGCCTGCTCTGTGTGGTGAGCATCGGCGCCTGCTACCTGCTCTGGACCAGGCGCCAGCGTCGCGAGCACGGCGAAGTGCAGGCAGGCAGTAATCCGTTCGAACTTCACCAGGCGATCAAATTCGGCCTGCTGTTCGGCGCGGTCGTGCTTATTGCGAAGGCCGCCCAGGTCTATCTCGGTGACGCGGGCCTGTACTTCGCCGCCGCCATCGCAGGCCTGACCGACGTCGATGCGATCACCCTTGCGATGGCCGATCTCGTACGCGCCGACGGCTCCGCCCTGCAGACCGCAGCACGCGCGATCGTCATTGCCGCCATCGCCAATACCCTGACCAAGTCCGTCATGGTCACGGGGCTGGGCTCGCCGGAACTTCGCCGTATCACGCTGCCGATTTCTGCTCTGCTTCTGGTGACGGGCGCCGCTGGCGCCCTGCTGATGTGACTTGGGCCAGCCGCATTCGCGCCCGCGCCGGCTACTGACATGACAGGCAGCCATCCGCCGGTCCACCAGATCGAGCTGCGCATCTCCGAGGTCTCGGAGCTGTTCAACTCGATGGATCCGACGCCGTTCCATCACCGCGACCTGGATACCGACGCCGAGGAGTTTATCGAGAGCTGGGCTTTGGAATTTCCACAGGACAGCCACTTTCGCATCATCGTCCACATCGAGAACTTGCCCGCCGAGGACCCCGCCCCGATGATGGCCGAAGCGATTCACAACTACTTCGACTACAAGTCCACACTGACCCGGCGCAACCTGCGGGTGCTATTGCTGGAGGGCCGCACCAGCTTCCTGATCGGCCTGGGTTTCCTGGCGCTGTGCCTGCTCGGTGCCGATATTCTCGGCGGACTATCGGGCGGCACCTATCTGCGGGTTCTCAAGGAGAGCCTGACCATCGGCGGTTGGGTCGCGATGTGGCGCCCGATGCAGATTTTTCTGTACGAGTGGTGGCCACTGGTCAGGCGCATCAGGATTTACCGCAATCTCGGCCGGGCAGCCGTCCACGTGTCGCCGACCGCCTCGGGATCCCAGGTTCGCTCGACGAGAAACTAGGACGCCTGCACCGCCCGCAATTCGGCGTTGGTGTATCGAAGACGAACCGCAAGCATCCGCGCAAGCCCCGCCAGAAGGCTCATTGCCAGCTTGCGGTGCTCGTCCGATATCGCGTCAAATCTTGCACGCGACAGAACATACAGGTCGGTGTCTGTCTCGGTGACCGCGTCAGCCGAACGCGCATCGTGATCGAGGAAGGACATCTCCCCGAATATCACGCCGCGATGGAAGGTGGCGAGGTGGTGGTACTGGTTCTCGCCCACCGGCAGCATGATGCGCACCGCTCCCCGTCGGATCAGGAACAGTTCGTCACCCGTTTCACCCATCGAAAAAATGCGCTCCCCGGCCCTGAGCGAGCGCTTTTCCATCACCGCCTCGAGATCCACGAGCGTTTCCGGCTTGCGGCCGCGAAACAGCTCGATCTCGCGAAGCTCCAGAGGTGCGGCGGAGACCGGCGCAGTGCGTGCCTCCGCGAGAATCCGGTTCTCGACCCATTCGAGCGCATCGTCCAGCTCGTCGACAACGTGCGCATGACGCTCCGGCACCGCGAGCCCCATTTCCCGCACGAATCCGGCGACGTTCTGACCGCTCGGGACGCTGCGCGGCATCTGGCTGAAGATCAGCCAGGCGCCGCGCTCAAAAAGCATGTCCTCGACCTGCTGCAGCATGTGCGCGGCCGTAACATCCACCGACTGCACCCGCCGCATGTCGAGGATCATGTACTTGCAGGTCTTGAGCTCGGGCTCAAGCGCGGTGAAGAGTTGATCGGTCGTCCCGAAGAACAGGCTTCCCTGCAGCTCAAAAATGGCCGTCCGGCTACCCAGTTGCTCGAGAATCGCACGCTCCTCCGGCGGCCGGACCTGCTTGGAAAACGCCTGATTGCCGTGTGACTTGCGCCGGACACAGGTGCTGCTGACATTCTTGCGGATGAAAAGCATGATTGCCAGGGCAATGCCCGTGGCAGAGGCCGCGATCAGGCTGACCGTCACCGCAACGGCGACGACCGAGACTATGACGATGAAATCGAGCAGCGTCGAGCGCGAGCGCAGGAGGTGCAGGCTGTTCAGATCGAACATCCTGACGCCGATGACAATCAGTATCGCGGCAAGCGAAGCAATCGGTATCCAGGCGATGAGTGAACCGAGTGCAAGGAATGCGACAAGCGCGAGAACGCCTTCGATCAGCCCCGAGGTGCGCGTCTGCGCGCCGCTGGAAATATTGACCAGTGTCGCGCCCATGGTCCCGGCACCGGGAACGCCGCCTGCGAGCGTCGATGCGAGATTGCCCAGGCCCTGCCCGATGAGTTCGCGGTTGGAATCGTGCCGGCTGCGCGTCAGTGAATCCAGAACCACGCAGGTCTTGAGCGTGTCGATCGATAGCAGCACCGCAAGCGTGAGCGCCGGCACAAGCAGTTGCGCTATCAGGGAAAGATCCAGGCTTCCGGTGCCCTTCCACCGCGCACTGACCGTATCGAGAAAACCGGCATCCGACCCGCCGAGCGGCCCAATGACGAGCGCATTGCCCCGCACTGCTAGCAACGACGCGTCTGCCAAGCTGAACAGGAAATACGTCAGCACGCCCGCGCCAAGACCGAGAATCGCTGCGGGAACACGCTTGGTGAGGCGGGGGGCAAGAAGCATGACCGCTGCGGTGACAGTTCCAACGGCGATACCCGTCCAGTTCCAGGCGTCCGGGCACACGAGCGCGTGCGACAGAGGCACGCCCTTCTCCACGCCGAGCAGCTTCGGTATCTGGCTCAGGATGATGATCAGCCCCACGCCGCTCAGGTAGCCGCTGACCACCGGGTAAGGCATGTACTTGATCAGCCGGCCCACGCCGATCACACCGAAGGAAATCTGCAACGCCGCGCACAACAGGCCGGTGACCGCCATCATCAGGAGGATGGTTTCGGGTGCGGTGCCTCCCTGCATCATCTGGATGGCGAACGCGGAGAGCACCGCCGCCGCCGGGGCGCAGGGCGCCGTGATCAGACGATTCGTGCCACCAAGATACGAGGCCACCAGGCCCAACGCGGTGGCGCCGATGATGCCGGCGAGCGCCCCTTGAGCGGAAAAACTTGCACCCAGGGGAGAGAAGATGGTGACGCCGAATGCAATCGCCGAAGGAAGCGCGACCAGCATGGCCGCGAGTCCGCCCCAGAAATCACCCGCCAGCGGATTGGGTTTGGCGTCAGTCATCGCATTGGCCATAATCATTCGCACACGGAATCGAGTGATCGTGAACGCTGTGCAACGAGACAAAGCCCGGTTGATCCCGACTTCCGAGTTCGGGCGTGGTGCAGCAGCTTCTCCCCGGCTGCACCCAATCGGCGCCTCCTTGAATGATCCGGTTGCAATCTGTGATTTTCATGCCCCACCACGTATAGCGCGCAAGAATCAGGAAAGCAATCAGCTTCGAATGAGAACGACAATCAATGACGAATAGCCAAAGCCGGTTGCAGGTCGCGCCGCATAACGACTAACCTCCCGTTTCCTCATTTTTTCCCGCACAGATCTACTCCACGCTTCGCCCGAACCTCAGGCTGCCGGGCAATACGCAAAGGCAAAACCATGGCTCCAAGAATCGCAATCATCGGCGCCGGACTCGGCGGAATCACCGCGGCACTTGCTCTGCGCAAAGCAGGGCTGGACGTATCCATCCACGAGCAGGCCCCGGTCCTGCGCGCGATCGGCGCGGCGATCACCATGACACCGAATGCGATGAAGGTCATCGGCGGGTTGGTCGCGGGTGATGCGATCCGCAGGCTCGGCTACCAGCCGCCGCGGCGCCTGAACCGCACCTGGGACACGGGGGCGATAACCTCCGAAGTCGAGCTCGGCCCTGCAGCGGAGGCGAAGTTCGGCGCACCGCTGCTCATGTTCCACCGTGCCGAACTCCTCGCCGCACTCGCGGCCGCGATTCCGCCGGAGTCGATTCATCTCGGCCGCAAGCTTGTGTCGGTGGAGAACCTCGCCGACGGCGTACGCGTGCGTTTTTCCGATGACAGCGAAGTCACCGCCGATGCAGTGATCGGCGCCGATGGCATTCATTCCACGGTACGCGAACTCCTGTTCGGCCCGCAGCCGCCGCATTTCACCGGCGCGGTCGGCTACCGGTCGCTGGTGCCGATCGAGCGACTGTCCGGCATGGACATTTCGCCCTTCACCAAGTGGTGGGGGCCGACGCGCGAGAGCGAAGTCGTCACCTGCCCCACCAGCGGCGGTCGCGAGTTCTATGTGTTCGCGAGCATCGCGCAGGACGCCTGGCGCGAGGAAGCCTGGTCGACGCCGGGTGATATGCGCGAAGTGCGCGAGGCGTTCACGAACTTCGCGCCGGAATTGCAACGCGTGCTTGCCGCCTGCGACGAGACGCTCAAGAGCGCGCTGTGCGAGCGCAATCCGCTGCCCGTCTGGACGCAGTGCCGGATCACCCTGCTGGGCGACGCCTGCCATCCGATGACGCCCTTCATGGCGCAAGGCGCGGCGATGGCGATCGAGGATTCGGCGATCCTGTCGCGCTGCCTTGCGGGCGTGTCCGCCGCGGATCTTCCCCGCGCGCTGCAGAACTACGAACATTCCCGCCGCGAGCGCACGAGCAGGATGCAGGTGTCCTCGCACAACAACCAGTGGCATGCGAATCCGGTGGACGCCAGCTGGGTGTACGGCTTTGATGCGTGGACGACGCCGCTCGCCGCGTGAGATGCCATGCCGGACGACTTGTCGTCCGGCTCGTAATGCGATTTCGGACGACAAGTCGTCCGGCTCGTAATTCCATCCGGACGGGAAACTGTCCGGCGCGTCGTGCCCTGCCCGGCCGAAAGCCGAGCCGGTCGAACCGGTAGAACCGGTAGAACCGGCCGAACTAGTCGGCCTTGATCCCGAGCCTGCGGATCATGTCGGGCCAGATGGCGAGGCCTTCACGGATCACCCTGGACGATTCTTCGGTGCCGATCGGCCAGGGCGTGAAGCCGATCTCGCCCATGCGTTTTGCGATTTCCTCCGAGCCCACCGCCGCCACCAACTCGCGGCTCATGCGCGCCACGATGTCCGGCGGCGAGCCCGCGGCGGTGACGATTCCGTTCCATGCGAAGGCCTCAAAACCGGGAGAGACCGACTCGGACACCGTAGGCACGTCGGGCAGAATCGCCCAACGCGTCTTGCCGGTCACCGCGAGCACCCGGATTTTGCCGCTCTGCAGGTGCGGCCGCGCGGTCGCCTGGTCGAGCATGCTGAACGGAACCACGCCGCCGGCAACATCCACCGCCGCCGGCACGGTGCTGCGGTAGGGCACCTCGCGAATGTCCAGACCCATCTTCTGCTTGAACAGTTCCATCGCGAGGAAGTGCGGCGAACCCTTGCCCGCGGACGAATACGACTGCTTGCCCGGTTCC
>CAMBSA010000023.1 GCA_945869935.1 Bordetella parapertussis
ATATCGAAATGGTAGTCCCGGGAATTGGCGAAAAATCCGATCGTGTCGTGCACCGAGGAATACTTTCGCGTGCTGCCGCCCATGCTCGGCACCCTGCGGTCCCAGATGATCTCGTTGATCATCTGCATGCGGGTCTTGAGATGGCTGAACACCTCGGGGCTGTGCTGCCAGCTCAGGAACACATACAGGCTCGCGTTGCTCGCGAGCTTGGGCATCAGCGCATCGATCCAGCGCCGGCTGAATTCGAGGTAGGCATCCCCCGAGAGCCTGTCCGAGTCGTTCCCATAATCCTTGCCCAGGCCATAGGGAGGATCCGCGATCACGAGATCGACGCTGGCATCAGCAAGCCGCGCGATTCCGTCGAAGAAATCCTCGTGGCGGATCTCGATGCTCAAAACTCGAGCCCTGACTTCTCGGCGACAGTGTGCATGTCCTTGTCGCCGCGACCGGAGAGATTGACGAGCAGCAGCGCGTCCTTCGGCATCGAGGGCGCAATCTTCATCGCGTGCGCCACCGCGTGCGAGGACTCGAGCGCGGGGATGATGCCTTCGGTGCGGCAGAGTTCATGGAAGGCGGCAAGCGCGTCCTTGTCATCGACCGCGACGTATTCGGCACGGCCGGAATCCTTGAGCCAAGCGTGCTCGGGGCCGACGCCCGGATAGTCGAGGCCCGCGGAGATCGAGTGCGTCTCGGTGATCTGGCCGTCGGCGTTCTGCAGCAGGTAGGTGCGGTTGCCGTGGAGCACGCCGGGCGTGCCCGCGCAGAGCGAGGCCGCATGCTTGCCAGTGGCAATGCCCTCGCCCGCAGCCTCGACACCGATCAGGCGCACTTTCTCGTGCGGAATGTAGGAGTGGAAAATTCCCATCGCGTTCGAACCGCCGCCTACGCACGCGATCACCGCATCGGGCTGGCGGCCGTAGCCGTCCTGCATCTGGTCGATCGATTCACGCCCGATCACCGACTGGAAATCGCGCACCATCATCGGATACGGATGCGGACCTGCGACCGTGCCGATGATGTAGAAGGTGTTGTCGACATTGCTCACCCAGTCGCGCATTGCCTCGTTGAGCGCATCCTTGAGCGTCTTTGAACCCGACTCGACCGGCACCACGGTCGCCCCGAGCAGTTTCATCCGATAGACGTTCTGCGCCTGGCGCTTGATGTCCTCGGAGCCCATGTACACCACGCACTCCATGCCGTAGCGCGCCGCCACGGTTGCGCTGGCCACGCCGTGCTGGCCCGCGCCGGTTTCAGCGATCACCCGCGGCTTGCCCATGCGCCGCGCAACCAGTGCCTGGCCTACGGTGTTGTTGATCTTGTGCGCGCCGGTGTGGTTCAGGTCCTCGCGCTTGAGCAGTATCTGAGCACCTCCGAGTTTCTTCGAAAGGCGCTCCGCGTGATAGACCGGGCTGGGGCGTCCCACATAGTGCTTCAGGTCGTGTTCGAACTCCGCCATGAACGCCAGATCCGCGCGGCACGCGGCATACACCGCCTTGAGTTCATCGAGCGCGTGCACCAGGGTTTCGGAGACGAACACGCCACCGTACGGCCCGAAATGCCCGCGGGCATCGGGTAGGTCATACATCTGCAAGGCGAACTCCTTCAATGAATGCCGCGATCTTTGTCGCGTCCTTGATCCCTTTTGCAACTTCAACCCCGCTGGATACATCTACGCCCCAGGGATGCATCGTCCGCACTGCATCGACGACATTGTCCACCGTCAATCCGCCGGAAAGCATCCATGGACAGGGCAGATCGCGAGGCACGAGTTTCCAGTCGAAAGTGCGACCGGTACCGCCGTAGACCTGATCATGAAACGCATCGATCATCCATCCCGATGCCTCTTGGTATGGAAGCAGGCATTCTAGCAAATCCACGCCCGGCTTCGCCCTCACCGCCTTGATCCAGGGACGGTCGAACTGGGCGCAAAACCCGGGCGATTCCTCGCCGTGAAACTGCAGCGTCGACGCGGGCCATGCACGCAGCACGGCCTCGACCTCAGTCACCGAGGGATTCACGAACACCGCCACCGCATCGACGAACGCCGGCATGCGCCGGGCGATCGACACCATGGTATCGGGCGTCACGAAACGTTCACTCTTCGGCCAGAAAATGAAACCAATCGCATCGGCGCCCTGCGCCGCGGCGAGGCCGTCCTCGAGTCGGGTGATCCCGCAAATCTTTATCCGTGTGCGCGATGGGCGCATTCATCTACTCCATGAACAGACAGGGCGAGGCCGGTGCGAACGCCGGCAACTGCCATATCTGGGGATAGCGTACCCCAGTGAGATAAAGACCGGCGGCACTCATCGTCGGCGGCGCACGCCTGCGATCGCGCTGCGCGAGCAGATCGCCCATCCATGCCACGGATTCGGCGCCTTTGCCGATATGAATCAGCGAACCGACGATGTTGCGCACCATGTGATGCAGAAACGCGTTCGCGGTGATGTCGATGAAAATCCACGGCCCTCGCTGCGCGATATCGAGCTGCTCGATCGTGCGCACGGGGCTCTTTGCCTGGCATTCCGAGGATCGAAACGACGAGTAGTCGTGTTGGCCGACAAGTAGCGCCCCCGCATCGCGCATCGCAGCAACGTCGAGTGCGCGGTGAAACCAGCCGGCGTGGCGCGAGGCTAGCGCAGGTCTGACCGGATGATTCATCAGAACGTAGCGATAGCTGCGCGCGGTCGCCGAGAATCGCGCATGGAATCCCGCGTCCACCGTCGTCACCCACTGCACCGCGATCTGCGACGGCAGGTGAGAATTCACGCCCCGCACCCAGGCCGACTCCGGGCGAGCGACTCCGGTGTCGAAATGCACCACCTGCGCTGCCGCGTGTACTCCGGCATCGGTCCGCCCCGCGGCAACCACTCGAATCTCGACGCCTGCGATCGCCGCCAGCGCACGCTCGAGCGCATCCTGAAGAGTGTCGCCCGAGGCCTGCGACTGCCAACCGGCAAAGCCGCTGCCATCGTAGGCAAGCCCGAGCGCTATCCGGCGCGCGACGTCGCTCAAAGAAGTACTCCGTGCGCACAAAAGAAATCGGCGCCCGAGGCGCCGATTTTCATCCGAATCGACATGGTGGCGAGGCCGGGTTTCAGCCCGCCCCTTACCCGAGCGCCTCAAGCATGGACTTCGCCTGCGCCTGCTGCGCCGCGTCGCCTTCCGCGACCACTTCGTTCAGCAGTTCGCGAGCACCGTTCTTGTCGCCCATATCTTCGTAGGCCTTGGCAAGGTCGAGTTTGGTTGCGACTTCCTGCCACCTCGCGTCCATCTCGGGAGGCGCGCCCGCGTCGCTGGCGCCAAGATCGAGACTCAGCGCGGAAAGATCGATGTCTGCCGGCTTCACCTCGGTAAGCGGAGCCGGTTTGGCAGGCTCCGAGTCCGCAACCCCTTCACCAACGGGCAAGTCCAGATCCAGCTTGAAATCCATCATATTGCCGTCGTCCGCAGGCGCTTCGGCAACCGGTTCCGGCGCCGCGGGCGCTTCGGCGGCCGGCGTGTCCATGCCCAGATCAAAATCGATCGACATGCCGCCGTCGTCCGCAGCGGCTACAGGGGGCGCGGGCTCCGGCATCGCAGGAGCAGCCGCCGGGTCGATGGTCAGCGTACCGTCCAGGCTGAAGTCCGGTGCGGTCTCAGCGGCGGGCGCGGCATCACCCGTGCCTGCATCCAGATCGAAGTCCAGACCGCCCGACGTATCGGCAAGCGGATCGGCACTCGCCGGCACTTCATTGAGATTGATGTCCGGCTGCGCGACTGCCTCGGCCGGTGCATCGCCAAGGTCGAGATCAAAATCAAGCGCAGGCGGCGCCGTGTCTTCCTCCGCCGCCGCCGAGGTCTCGCCGCCGGCCGCACCGGGAACGACAGTCGTATCGGGCGTATCCGCCGCAACAAACTCCATGATCGGCGCCTGAATCACCTGCGTATCGAGCATGCCCGAACTCGGCATCGCGCCGCCGTAGAGCGGGTTCGCGGGATCGAGCGCAGCGCCGAGCGACTGGGCACGCGCCCAGTCATCGCCCGAACCACCGGTGGAATCCTGCAGCTCGCGTGCGGTGGCTTCGAATGCAGTCGCATCCTTGCGGTTGGAATAGATATCCAGGAGCTTCACGCGGATCGCATTGCGGCTCGGATCCTTGCCAAGCGCTTCCTTGAGGATCTCCTCCGCCTGAGCGTCACGGCCATACGCCATATAGACATCGGCCTCCGCCACCGGGTCGATTTCCTCGGTGTCGATCTTGCCCACGCTGCCCTGGCTGAAGTCGGACTGGAACGAGGATGCATCCTCCGCGCCGGTGTCTAAACTGCGGCCGCCGGCGTCACCGACGATGGAACTCCCCAGCACCTGCTCCGGTCCCATCACGCTGCTTTCGGATTGCGCCAGTTGCTTCTTGCGCCGCCACTTGTAGGCCGCGTAACCGATCAGCAGCACCAGCAGGCCGCCCGCGGCCGGCAACGCGAAGTCGCTGTCGAGCAGTTCTTCCATCAAGGTCGGTGGCGGAGGCGGAGCCGCCTTGGCGGGCGCCTTCGGAGCGGCCGCTTGGGGGGGCTCGGCCGGCGGGGCCGCTTTTGCAACATCGGGCGCCACCGGAGCAACCGCAGGGGCTTCGGCAACCTTGGCTGCCTCGGGTGCCTTGGCAGGTTCCGGTGCCTTCGGGGCTTCGGCCTTTGCCGCGGGCGCAGGGGCTGCGGCTTCAGGAGCTTTGGCGGGTTCTGCGACTTTCACAGGCTCAGCCTTGGCCGCCTTGGCCGGCTCGGCCGCCTTTGCGGGCGCGGCTTTCGCAGCTTCCTGATTCTGCGCACCCGCCTGGCTCTTCAACTGCGCGAGGCGCTTCATGTCCTCTACTTTCTTCTCGAGCAGGGCGATCCGCTCGCGTGCATCCTTCAGTGCCTGATCCTTCGCCGCGATATCGTCTTCGTTGGCAACCGCGGCAGCACGCCCGCCTTTTTTTGCGTCGTCCGGACGGGACAGGCGCAACTGGTCCTTGGCTGCTTCGCGCGGCGCGGCCTTCGGCTCGGCCGGAGGAGAAATGCGTCCCGACGACTGGCGACCCGCGTCCGCACGCCCGGGCGCACTGGCAACCGCCTCGCCCATGCTGCGCCGGAACGCGGCGTAGTCGCTGCTCTGCGCATTGACGACCCCGCGCGCTTCGTCGTTGCTGATGTCCGCCACCGCATCCTTGTCGGGCACATTCAGGATGCGGCCGGCACGCAGCCGGTTCATGTTGCTGCCGATAAACGCGTCCTCGTTGGCCCGGTAAAGCGCCACCAGCATCTGCTGCAATGAAGCATCGGCCGGTTTGGTCTGCTGGGCGATCTTGGCAAGGGTGTCGCCGCGCTTCACCTCATACGTACCGGCGGGCTTCACCGCAGGTTGGCGTGCCGGGGGTGCCGCCGGGGCTGGTGCCGGTGCAGCGGCAGGCGCGGCGACCGCGGGTGCGGGGGCTTGCGCAGGAACGGGGGGCGCCGCCGGACGAGCAGGCTCGACGGGCGCAGGGGCGACCACGGGCGGGACAATCGGCTGCACGACGGCGGCCGTCGCTGCACCCTTGTATTCGGGCGGATCCAGCAGGAAGGTGTATTCGCGGATAAGGCGCCCGCCGGACCAGGACAATTCCACGAGCATGTCGATGAACGGCTCGTTGACCGGCTGATTGGAAGTCAGGCTCACCACGTACTGTCCGGACGGACGGCGTTCGATGGCAAAACGGATTGCGAACAGCGCATTGTTCAGGTCGATATTGGCCTGGCGAAACGCGCCGGCCGAGGCAAGCGCGGCACCCAGGGTTTCGGCTTCCCCGGATTGCAGGGAAACGATCTCGATCTCCGCCCGCAGGGGCTGCCCAAGTGCGGACTGAACGCTAAGGCGTCCCAGTCCCGCGGCCAGTGCGATGGAACACGGCAATAACAAGCCGACGAGGATCAGCGCGATTTTCTTCAAAGCAAATTCTCCCACTCGGCCTTTTGTCGCGTGCTGAGTTGCGGTCCAGCTGGATTAATGACATTGCATCGAAAACAAAGACATATCGAACGGATATATCAAAACTTGGATCGAATCTTCGGCGGGGAAATTAACATTACCATCATGAGGTTAGGCTTGCAAGCTCAACCCCGCTCTCACAAGCTGCACTAAGTCGGTATTTTTTGGCAGAAATATGCCTCTGCCCGGCAATTGTTTCGCCGGATTGTGCTATTGCCGCCCCGATTCCCCCGGTAGGCGCCGTGCCAAGACACACGGCGCCGCGCTGCGGGACGCGTGCATCGGCGACTCAGGACACGAGGATCCTGAGCATCCTGCGAAGCGGCTCGGCAGCCCCCCAGAGTAACTGGTCACCGACGGTGAACGCCGTCAGGTATTCGCCGCCCATCGCGAGCTTGCGCAAACGCCCGATCGGAACCGAGAGCGTTCCGGTGACGGTCGCCGGCGTGAGTTCGCGAAGGCTGGCTTCCCGTTCGTTGGGAATCACCTTCACCCAATCGTTGGCGCCCGCAAGAATCTGCTCGATCTCATTGATCGGCAAATCCTTTTTCAGCTTGATGGTCAGCGCCTGGCTGTGGCATCGCATCGCGCCGATGCGAACACAGATGCCGTCGATCGGCACCGGATTGGCCTGCTTGCCGAGAATCTTGTTGCCTTCCGCACCGCCCTTCCATTCCTCGCGGCTCATGCCGTTGCCGAGGTCCTTGTCGATCCACGGCAGAAGGCTTCCCGCCAGAGCATGGCCGAAGTTGTCCGTCGGAAACTCCCTGGACCGCAGCGTACCTGCGACGACGCGGTCGAGTTCGAGGGTCGCCGAACCCGGGTCGGCGAGCAGTTTCGCGCCCGCGGCGTGGACAGTGCCCATCTGCGCCACGAGTTCGCGCATGTTCTCCGCACCCGCACCGGAGGCCGCCTGATAAGTCATTGCGGTCATCCATTCGACCATGTCCGCCTTGAACAGACCGTGCATCGCGAGCAGCATCAGGCTCACGGTGCAGTTGCCACCGATGTAGTCCTTCACGCCTTTGGCGACAGCACCCTTGATCACATCCATATTGACTGGATCAAGAATGATCACCGCGTCATCCTTCATCCGCAGCGCGGAGGCGGCATCAATCCAGTAGCCGTTCCAGCCGGCGGCTCGCAGCTTCGGATGCATCTCGTTGGTGTAATCACCGCCCTGGCAGCTGATGATGATTTCCATCGCGCGGAGCGCATCGACCGAGCGTGCATCGGCGAGCGGTGGCACCGTCCGACCGATGCCCGGGCCTTTGCCACCCGCCTGCGAGGTGGAAAAGAACATCGGGTCCACGTGATCGAAGTCCCGCTCCTCGCGCATGCGCTGCATGAGCACCGATCCGACCATGCCCCGCCAGCCTACGATACCGATTCGCCGCATGATGTGTGTCCTGGTTAGGGAATCGCTGATCAAGTCCAATTTCGAGGCTTGAAGGTTCAGCGTTCCCTCTGAGATGGGGGAGTTACGAGGGGGCGTAGCCCCCTTGTTCAGTGGCTCCTTAGGTTTGCCTGGTTCTCTGCGCAGTTGCCGAAATGACTCGCGCCTATGCGCCGAGAGCCGCGACCACGGCGTCACCCATCTCCTGCGTCCCCGCCCGCTTCCCGCCCGGCGCCGCGATGTCCGCCGTGCGCAGGCCGGATGCGAGCACCTTGCGCACCGCAGCCTCGATCCGATCAGCCGCTGCATCCTGATTCAGGCTGTATCGAAGCATCATCGCAGCCGACAGGATGGTTGCGAGCGGGTTCGCCACGCCTTTGCCGGCGATATCCGGCGCCGATCCGTGGATCGGCTCGAACAGGCCCTTGTTGTTCTTGTCCATCGAGGCCGACGGCAGCATGCCGATCGAACCGGTGAGCATAGAAGCCTCGTCGGAGAGGATGTCGCCGAACAGATTGCCGGTGACGATAACGTCGAACTGCTTGGGGTTGCGCACCAGCTGCATCGCCGCGTTGTCGACATACATGTGGGAGAGCTCGACGTCGGGATATTCCTTCGCAACCGCGATCACCACCTCGCGCCAGAGTTGCGAGGTGTCGAGCACGTTCGCCTTGTCCACCGAGCACAGGCGCTTGCCGCGTTTGCGCGCAGCCAGAAACCCGGTGTGCGCAATGCGCCGGACTTCGGATTCGCGATAGCGCATCGTGTCAAAGCCCTCGCGCTCGCCGTCGTTCATGCGGATGCCCTTGGGCTCGCCGAAGTAAATGTCCCCGGTGAGTTCACGCACGATAAGGATGTCCAGCCCCGCGACCACTTCGGGGCGCAGGGCTGACGCATCGGCCAGCTCCGGATACACCATCGCGGGACGCAGGTTCGCAAACAGGCCGAGCGCCTTGCGAAGCCCGAGGATTGCCTGCTCCGGGCGTTTCGAGCGTTCGATGTTGTCGAATCGCGAATCGCCCACCGCGCCAAAGAGAATCGCATCCGCCTCGCGCGCAAGCGCGAGCGTGCCCTCGGGCAGCGGATGTCCGGTCTTTTCGTAGGCCACCCCGCCTACCGGCGCCTCGCCGAGGTCCATCGGCAGCTTCAGCGCACACAGGACCTTCAACGCTTCCGCGACGATTTCCTGGCCGATTCCGTCTCCGGGGAGTACCGCGATCTTCATGACGACCTCAACGATTCAATTATCCAAAAAAAAAGCGCCGGGACCTTTCGGGCCCCGGCGCTTCACGTATGCATCAGGTGAAAAGCCAGGGCTGCGAAGCCTTGTGTTTTTCCTCGAACGTCTTGATCGCGTCCGAACGGCGCAGCGTGAGTTCGATCTCGTCGAAACCGTTCACCAGGCAGTACTTGCGGAAGGGATCGACCTCGAAATCGTAGGTCGTGCCGTCGGATTTCTCGACCACCTGGCGCTCAAGATCGATCACCAACTGATAGCCGGGGAAAGGCGCGACCTCGTGGAACAGCCGGTCGACCTTCGACTCCTCGAGCACGATCGGCAGCAGGCCGCTCTTGAACGAGTTGTTGTAGAAGATGTCGCCGTAGGACGGCGCGATCACCGCGCGGATGCCGTACTCGAGCAGTGCCCAGGGCGCATGTTCACGCGAGGAGCCGCAGCCGAAGTTCTTGCGGGCAATCATGATCGACGCGCCCTTGTAGCGAGGCTGGTTGAGCACGAAGTCCGTATTGATCGGCCGTCCGCGAACGTCCATGCCGGGCTCCCCGATGTCCTTGTAGCGCCAGGCGTCGAACAGGAACGGGCCGAAGCCGGTGCGCTTGATCGATTTGAGGAACTGCTTCGGGATGATGGCGTCGGTGTCGACGTTGGCACGATCCATCGGGATCACGGTGCCGCGGTGTACGGTGAACTTGTCCATGTGTCTTTCTTTCCTGCGCGCGTCTGCGCCCGGGGAACGGTTATTTCTTGCCCGCCTTCTGCAGGGCCTCGCCGCCCTTCTCGATGTCCTTGCCCAGACCCTGCACCGTATTGCATCCGGCGAGCATCAGACCAAGCATCAGAGCGACGAGTACGCGTTGCATTGCAGGCTCCCTTATCGAATCATGTGCGGCGCGCTTCAGCGCCAATCCCGGACGTCGACGAAATGACCGGCAACGCCGGCCGCGGCGGCCATCGCGGGACTGACCAGATGCGTGCGCCCACCCGAACCCTGCCGCCCCTCGAAGTTGCGGTTCGATGTGGACGCAGAACGCTCGCCCGGCTCCAGCCGGTCTGCGTTCATCGCCAGGCACATCGAGCAACCCGGCTCGCGCCATTCAAAACCGGCATCCTTGAAAATCTTGTCCAGTCCTTCCTTCTCGGCCTGCCGCTTGACCAGCCCCGAGCCGGGAACGACCAGAGCCACCTTGACGTTCGCCGCCTTGCGCTTGCCACGCACCACCACCGCGGCCTCGCGAAGATCCTCGATGCGCGAATTGGTGCACGAACCTATGAATACCTTGTCAATCTTGATGCTTGTCATCGGCGTGTTGGGCTCAAGACCCATGTACACCAGCGCGCGTTCCATGCCTTCGCGGCGCACCGGATCCTTTTCCTTGTCGGGATCGGGCACGCGGCCGTCCACCGACACCACCATCTCGGGGGATGTGCCCCAGGTGACCTGCGGCGTAAGCTTGGTCGCGTCGATCTCGACCACCCGGTCGAACTTGGCGCCCGGATCGCTAACGAGCGTCTTCCAGTGCGCAACCGCCTTGTCCCAGAGTTCCCCCTTGGGCGCAAACGGCCGTCCCTTGAGGTACTGGACGGTGATGTCATCAACCGGAACCATGCCGGTACGCGCACCGGCTTCGATGGTCATGTTGCAGACCGTCATGCGGTTTTCCATCGACAGCGCACGCATGGTGCTGCCGCCGTATTCAATCGCGTAGCCGGTGCCGCCCGCGGTGCCGATCTTGCCGATCAGCGCGAGCGCGATGTCCTTGCCGCTCAGGCCGCGCGGCAGCGCACCTTCGACCGTGACCAGCATCGACTTCGAGCGTTTCTGCATCAGGCACTGGGTCGCCAGCGCGTGCTCGACTTCCGAGGTGCCGATGCCGAACGCGAGGCAGGCCATCGCGCCGTGGGTGCTGGTATGCGAATCGCCGCACACCACGGTCATTCCCGGCAAGGTCGCACCCTGCTCAGGCCCGATGACGTGCACGATGCCCTGGCGGGGATCGTTCATGCCGAACTCGAGAATGCCGTGCGTCTTGCAGTTGTCGTCGAGCGTATCCACCTGCAGCTTGGATATCGGGTCGTCGATTCCCTGCGAACGATCCGTGGTCGGAACGTTGTGATCCGCGGTGGCAAGGTTGGCCGAGACGCGCCACAGGCCGCGGCCGGCGAGCTTCAGGCCCTCGAAGGCCTGCGGGCTCGTCACCTCGTGCACCAGATGGCGGTCAATATAGATCAGCGCGGTCCCGTCCTCTTCGACGTGAACCACGTGGCTGTCGAACAGCTTGTCGTATAGGGTTTTTGGATTCATGGTAGGTCGAGGATTATATATCCAAGCGCCGGGGCGGTCCCGGGCCCTGGAAAACCGGCGATTCAGCGCCCGCCGCGGCGGGCCGCCTCGTAAAGCGGCGCCACCCGGTCTGCATAGACCTGAAGGTCCTTCTGCCTCGTATCCGCGGACGGGTGCGTGGAGAGAAACTGCGGCGGACGCGACCCGCCGATCGATCCCATCTTCTGCCAGAGCGATATGGCGGCATGCGGATCGAACGCCGATCGCGCCGCCAATTCCACCCCGACACGATCCGCCACCGTTTCGTGCAGCCGCGAATTCGGGAGGTTGAACGTAACGTCGAGGATCGTCTGGGAAATATCC